>JAYVND010000458.1:0-13492 GCA_043758635.1 Bdellovibrionales bacterium | reverse complement strand
TCAGCGAATTAGTTTCAGCGAATCAGGTTCAGCGAATCAGGTTCAGGGAAATCAGACTCTGGGAATGAGCCAATATGAGATGAAGTAAACCAGCGACTACTTGTCTGAGAAGCGATAACCAACACCACGAACGGTTTCGATTTCGTCACCGATTGAGCCTAGTTTTTTGCGCAATGATGCCATGTGCACGTCGATCGTTCGGTCTGTCACATTGAGGTTTCCGAGCGCCCTCTCCCGCAGTCGCTCCCGAGTAAGCACCTGCCCACTTTGCTTCAAAAGCTCAGCAAGAATCTTGAACTCCGTCAGCGTCAGTCCCACTTCGATTTGAGCGACAGTCACTCGATGAGCCGAGAAATCGACAATCAAGTTACCTCGGACAATACGATCGCCGGTCGGCTTATCGCCATCCGTGAGATCAGATCTGCGAGCTAAGGCTTTGATCCTGGCCGCGAGTTCTTTGGGATAAAACGGTTTCGTCACGTAATCATCAGCACCCAAGTCGAGTGCGGCGACCTTGTCCTCTTCACCTGAGAGACCCGTTACCATGATGATTGGGAGTTTCGCAAACTTCTCGCTACTGCGGACTTCACGGACCGCTTCGACACCTGTTTTGCCAGGAAGAATTTGGTCCAAAAGAAGAAGGTCTGGTTCATTGATGCGAAGATCTTCAAGTAAGTTCATTCCACTGTCGAACGCGACAACCTCAAATCCTTCATCTTCCAAAAGATTTTTCAGGATATCTCGAATGTCGTGCTCGTCTTCAACAACCATCACTTTCATCACTAGATCCCTTTGCTCCCGCATTTGCGCATGTGTGGAATTTCCTGTGTCTGCTGATTCTCGGGTCACAATCATTTGCCAACCTTCGATGATTCTCAACATCGAACTCAAGCAAACAAATAAGACTCGCGCCATCAACGGACTCGCGTGCGCCAAATCAGGAGAACTCCGCAAGAGTAATTACTACGCCAATTCATCTTGACTGAAACCCACGACATCTCAAGGGAGATATTAAAAAATTGACTGAAATCGCCTTCGCATCGAAAAATTTCACAAAATCTTGACCCAATCGCCGAACGATCTCAAGCGCCGCGCTTGAGCAACACGCCCTTCGACTCGTCGGAAACTTGAGACCGAGCCATTCAGCCACTCCTCATCAAAAAAGAAAATCACCGCAGCGAACTTTCTATAATCTCAGCAGGCAGTTGAAATGCGCTTGATCGAGCGAGATTCGATGGTAAAGAGATCTTAACCAATTCAAAATTGCTGGCTCCCACTGGCCCAACGCGCGAGTCGACTCAGTAAAAATGTAAGTGAAAATGTAAGTCTGGATATCGGTGTGAATGTCAGTGTCAGTCTGAATGTCAGTGAACATGCAATCGACTTGTAATGATCGGAGTGAAGAAGATGAGAGAGATCGTAATTCTACCTGGAGATGGTATCGGCCCTGAGGTGATGGAACAAGTGCTGCGAGTTTTGAAAGCAGTCGGAGCGCCTTTTCACTACACTGAAAAAGCCGCCGGTCTCGCAGCGCTCGAGAAACATGGATCTCTTCTTCCGGAGGATACGCTCTCAGCCATTCAACGCTGCGGAATTGCGCTCAAGAGCCCAATCACGACTCCAATCGGTGGAGGTTTTAAAAGCATCAATGTCACGCTTCGACAAAAGTTCGATCTTTACGCAAATGTTCGTCCCGTCATCAACCTACCTGGCGTGAAAACTCGCTATGACGGAGTTGATTTGGTGATTCACCGCGAGAACACCGAAGATCTTTACACCGGTGAAGAGCGTCAGGTTGATGAGAACACCGCCGAGAGCATCAAGCGAATCACGCGCAAAGGCTCGGAACGAATCGCTCGCTCTGCTTTCGAATACGCGAAAAACAATGGCCGTAAGTCAGTTGTCGCCGTCCATAAAGCGAATATTATGAAACTCTCCGATGGCTTATTTCTCCGTGTCTGCGGTGAAGTCGCAGAGGAATACCCGTCGATCAAATTCCGTGACGTGATCGTCGACAACTGCTGCATGCAGCTGGTCACGAACCCCAACCAGTTCGACGTGATCGTTACCGAAAACCTCTACGGCGATATTTTGAGCGACCTCTGCGCGGGACTCGTTGGAGGTCTGGGCGTTGTCCCAGGTGCCAACATTGGAAAAGACGTTGCAATCTTTGAAGCGGTGCACGGTTCCGCTCCCGACATTGCCGGTCAAAACAAGGCAAATCCAACCGCGCTTCTGCAATCGGCAATTCTCATGCTTCGACATCTTGGCGAAGGCCCACGTGCTGATCGAATCATGACCGCACTTTGCAAGGCGCTGGCGAATGTCGAGAAACGTACGGGGGATCTCGGTGGCAAAGGAACAACCACGTCTTTCACTGACGAAATTATCGCCAATCTTTAATCGAGTTCTGAGCGAGGCCAAAGCGCGGGAATCAAAATAACTTTATCCCCGTTCGAGATTCACCGATGCTCAGGATGCTGCTGTCATTGTTGTGTCACGTTGTGTAACGATTTCGGTTTTTGACGATTTCACGAGGCCCGCTTCCAGTGCATGAATCTGCGCGCTTGATCCTGCGAGCTTCGCACGGCGCCGCGCTAGCCGTGATATCCGTGCTATTTGATATTCACAACATGCTCTATATTGAAATCGATTTTATTCTGGTCAAACTCTAGGTGCGCGCCTAATCTCCACTGCAATGACGATCTGGGCAATTGAAGACGACGAAAAAGTTCTTATTCTCCTCACCACCGTCCTTCGTGCCGAAGGTTTTCTCGTGCGCCCTTGCGACAGTCTCAACGCAGCCGAGAGTCTTGTAAACAAAGGCGAACCGGCTCCAAACTTGGTGATAATGGATCGACTTCTGCACGACCGCGACGGCATTGATTTCATCGAACCACTTCGCGAAGCCTATCCCGATATTAAAATTTTAATTCTCTCGGCCATTAACACTTCGGTCGAAAAAGCGGCGGCGCTCGATCGGGGTGCTGACGACTATCTTGCAAAACCATTTTCGTCTGTGGAACTCTTGGCTCGCTTGCGCGCACTCGCACGCCGTCCGTCAGTGAACCGCAAAAACACTCATTTGCAGTTCTCAAATTTTATGGTCGACACGCTAGCTCGCGTTGTCGTAGTCGACAACAAGCGACACACACTTCCTAACAAAGAGTTTTTACTACTCCGAACGTTTATTGAAACTCCGGGGAAGGTTTTTAGTAAACCGCTTTTATTCGAGCAAGTTTGGGACTTAAGCGGTGAGCACGAGACCAATGTCGTCGAAGCCACGATCAATAATCTCCGCAAACGCATGCGCGAAATGAATGCCGTTGCACAAATTAAAAACATGCGAAACGCTGGCTACTGGATTGAGATTTAACTTCTAATACTTGATCACGCACAGACAGCACTCTTTCATCTCTCACGTCTTTCATCTTTCAAAAGGACTGAAATTTGCGACTGAGATTTTTCTCCATCATTCTCACCGCCCTCACCTTGCTCACGGCCGGTATTATCGTGGTCCAAGCCCTTTTCTTTCGGTCGCAGCGCATGACACTCCTTGATGCCGAGATCCGCGACAGCGCAACAATTCTGGTCAACTCTGAACTGAGTAGCCTCAAACGTGCAAACTTTACACGCGTCGACCGCATCATCTCGCACGAGCTGGGCGAGTCTCGCATCGGAAAATTTTTTATCGTCCGCGATAGCAAAGACCAAGTTATCTTTGCGGCAGCCGATCAAGATTTGCTCAAAATGGCAATTCCTAGAACCCCACAATGGGTCACGATTCCAACGGCGCATCATATATTACGGGTTCTAAATCTTGATCTTCCCGCGCTCCCCGATCGTACCTTGCAAGTTGGCTCAATCGTCGATGCCGACTTTTTCAACTGGGTGATCGCCAATCGGAGAATGAACCTTTACATCGCCGAGATTTTTGCAGTGGTCCTCATCGCATCGATGCTTCTCACTCAAGTCTTGCTTTCACCACTTCGCGCGCTCTCGAGGCATCTCAGCGAAGCAACCAGAGATTTAAAAAATCTCAAAGATGTCAGTGAACTTCCACCTTACCTTGCGGAGTATCCGCGACAGTTTTGGTCGCGCACTGATGATTTCTCAAACTTGCTTGAAACCATTCAGCGCCTGATCGAACGGATCAACACCAATTATCGGCTCACCAGAACGTGGACGTTTCAAATGGCGCACGAGCTGAAAACGCCCCTCACCATTATCCGCAGCGAGATTGAAGCCCTAGCGACTGCAAACAAAATACCGCAAGATTCGGCGTTTGCTATGACAAACGAAGTGGATGAGATTGCTTCGACCGTCACTCATTTTTTAGATTGGGCCGATCTTGAAAATTCTGGCGTGCAAAAAGATATTCACGCAGTAAGGGTTGGAAAGATGGTCCGAGACACCGGCAAACGGCTGGGCCGAATTTATCCCGACCGCTTGCAAATTCAAATTTTAGGGGACGCACTTGTCCTCGCCAATCCCATGCACGTCGATCAAGTCATTAACAATTTGATTATCAACGCCATGGAGTATTCTCCCGCCGAAATGTCCGTTCACGTCACCGTGACAGATCGTTCGCTCACGATTCGTGACCGAGGTGCAGGGATTCCGGCCGAAGTCCTCATCCTTTTGGGCCAGCCGTTCAACATCGGTCGCAGCGGCGTTCGCCGAAAGCGCAAAGGCACGGGTCTCGGTCTCGCGTGGGTGAACACCGTCTCGCGCATGTACGATTGGAATTTAAAAATTGAGTCGAGCGCGGCACCAGGCTCGTTCTCTGACAACAAATTAAGTTTACTTACTGGTACGGAGATCCGCGTCGACTTCCCTTTGATAGAGATCGAGTCGCCCTCAGCTTAAGCGCTTCCACTATTGCCATGCTCACGCGACCTACAACATGCTCCTGCCTCAAGCTCATGCGACTGGCTCCTGCGACTTGCTTGAGACCCGAAGGCTCCTCAATTGATCCGTAATCGAGACTTGGCTCAGTAGAGCTGAATAGTTTTTTTCAACAGTTCTTGCTTCTCCCAGCCGGTAGGATAATTGATAGATTCGGATGGAGGACTTTTTATGATTCGCCAAATTCAGTCTTTTGCGTACGCCACACTGGCATTTGCATGGGTGACCGCGCTCACCTCGATTTCGAGCGCGGCTAATATCCAAAATTCACGATCGCTTTCGAATCTCCACTACCGCTCTCACCAGCTGGCACCAAGCGATTCGATGGCGCTGGACCGCGCCGCGATCAAGAAACAAGCCGGCTGTTTTGACGTGACCTACGATTTCAAAGAAACATTTGCACTTCAAACAGGCTACGTTTTGCAACCCGACTATCATGCAGAAGCACTTGAATACGCATTCGTCGACGAAGACACTCCGAATGCGATTTATATCCAACATATTCTTTTGCCAGATGGCATGAATGCAATGAAGCACTGGCGACAGGAATGGATGTATCAGAACGCCGAAATCTTCGATTACACCAACATCGATCTTTGGTCAAAACGCTATCTTACTGCAAATGAAGTTGTTGGGCAGTGGACTGAGCGAGTGTTGAATGTTGATGACAGTCCACAATACGAATGTACCGCGCCGTGGATTCACTGGGGAGACCAAGATTACTGGGAATGCTCGGCCTGGAGTCCCCTTCCACGCCGCGAGTACTCGCATCGCCGTGACTACAATGTTCTCGCTCGACGAAATCGGGAACAAATCAATTCGCAGGGTTGGGTGCATGAGCAAGACAACGTAAAAACTCTGGTCACTGCAAATCGCGTTGCACCACTTGTAAAAGAGCGCGGAGAGAATCTCTATCGCCGCTTGGACGATCGAAAGTGTTCTGCTGCTGCTCAATGGTGGATGGACAACAAAGTGGTTTGGCATTCCATTCAAAAAGCCTGGCGTAACTTTTATGCGAAAACTGAGACGATTCAGTTGATTAAAACAGGCACGCCACTCTTCTCAACTCTCAATGATTTGGCCGATGATGCATTCACACAAAAAATGAGCGCGGCTGAGATTGAACGCCAAACGCAAGTCATCATCGACCAAAATACTGCACACTGATGTTTCATCTTCGATCTTTGATCTTTGATCTTTAATTTGGCTTATCACCCAGAGAAGTGGAGGCACCGTGATCGAGTAAGCCCGGCAAAATGGAGCCAGACCAAAAACGCAATTATCGCAAAAAATCGCTCAAGACCTTTCGGAATTCAACGTCTTCGAAAATTTTTTCGTGAATCACGGTCGAGTGCATCACTGTCGTATTGGGCTCAAGAGCCGAGGGAAGTTTTGCAGAGCGCAATGTCACACTTCCGTCTCCATCGGTAAACAGAGCCCTCGAAGGTAGTTTGATCTTCTCAAGATCGTCCGTATCGAAAAAAAAGCCGTCCTTTGTTTTGTCCCAGTAAGCAGAATCGACGACCTCATGTCCTGAACCAACAAGCTGCAGAACTTGCATCGATTTTGGCGGAGCAGGAGTCGAGGATTTAGGAAGTTGGATATCTTTTGAGAATTCATTTGCGCGCATCAACTGCTCTGTGACGTATTTCAATCGAAGCGCTTGAACCGACGAAGCAGGTGATTGACTTCTAAATAAACCAAGTTGGTACGTTTTCCAAGCGGCAGCGTCTTGGAGCGAAAAGCCAATTGCTCTGCCCTTGACGTCTAAAAGTTGAAAATCTCGAAAGGGCAAAAGCTGATAGCTCGCGGGAAGGGACGCAACAGTTTCAGCCGGCATGTAGGTGTGATTGCTACCAATCCGAGCGCCCGTTTGCATATTTCGAAAGAGCGCAAACGCGCCACGATAAGGTCCCGCCATCAAAACAACTTTTTGAACCTGCGCAGCGCCAGCCCAATCGGGCTTAGCTCCAATAGGGTCTTGCGTTCCGTAAGCAAGATAGTAAGTCGTGATCAAGCAGCCCATACTGTGAGCCACAATTTGGATTCGCATTATTCCCCGCGCATGCAGCTCATCTATTTTTTGCGCCAAAAGCTTTGAACTTGAGCTGAGGTCTTGCCGCCAGTCGTAAGGAAACGGAACTAACTCTTGGTTCGTGTTCTCGGCATAGTCGCGCAGCTCGTTCAGAAACTTGCCATACACATCAACTGTGTAGAGACCCGGGATGAGACTCACTCCTTCTAAAACTCCATCCGCTTCAAGTTGGGGCGCGTGAGGTGTTTGTAGGTCTTCGGTATGAAGACTCACCGACTGCGAACCAAAAAGATAATTTCTGGCGGTTATAAAAAACCGATCACCAGAATCCTTATCCTTCAGCGCGGTGCCGTAATACCCCGGAACAAAAATAATCGCTGACTTGGCAGAGGCTTTTGGAGCTCCCAGATTTTTAGAAGCGGCGGCACAACCAAAAACAAATAAGACGAGAGAATATATCAAAAATTTGGATAAAGATTGCATGGATTTCATTTTTGGCTCTCCGCCATTCAATTGTATGCGAGCAAGAGCAAAAGTCTATTCGAACCAGCGTGCCTAGCCCTATCGGGGTCGAGACCAGCTCACTCACAAATATTTGCGCCGAACCGCGTGCTTCCCCTTCCTCGCACAGAATATCAGGATGGAACACGACACATATAGCTGCGAGCTAAAAGTCCTGGGCACGGAATTTTACGTCGAGCGCATGGGCAAATTCTGTCTGCATTCCAAATCGAGAAATGAACTCGCGTTGAAAGGCCCGCTAACTTAAATAAATGCGTTTACCGATTCATCCGCGCGCGTGAGCATCTAAACTGAGCATCTAAACCGAGCATTTAAATTCAGCAAGTAAACATTCTGAATTTACATTATGCACGTACGCTCAAGTTTTGACGAAACTATTTCGAAATCTCCGAATTGATTCCTCGTTCCAGAGAATCAGTGAGCGGGCAGTTTGTAAACGGCCCACAACATGGGAATTTATACATAGCGTTCAAATCTTTGCCCAAAGTCAACGGTCGTCGTGCTAATCATCACAAATTCAGATACCTAAAATTTTACGGAAGGCTCCTGATGAAATATTTCTTTTTCATGACTACAATGATGAGTTTCAGTTTCGCGTTCGCTGCCTCGAATAAAGTCTGCTTCGGTTCAACGAAAGATCACGCATCTCAAGGCCTCGTGATGCTTGCGAGCATTAGCCAAGAGAACGTCTCACTTAAAACAATCAAAGAGAATAACTTTCAAGATGCCTATAACGGCGTTTTTCCATCTTACTCACGCTCCGTCGCGGGAAAGGACGGGCACAGTTACTTGACATACAAAGGTCAAGATAGTGACTACCAAGATGTGATCCTCGTGGACTCGGCTCTATTGAGCGACGGGGGAACCGGCCTTCTTCAAATTCGTGGACGAGGAGAAGGATTTTCAAACACAGTTTACTTCTGCAAAGACGCAAAGTGATGAACCGTCGGTAGTCGTTCGGAACGTGATCCGACTCTGCCGTTCTTCAAAAAATAGGCGATGGTTCTTAGGAGTGATCTCGCACCTTAAACTTCGCGCGAATGTTCTTTCAAAATTCAGCCCCATGCTTGCAAAGGCAAAGGGTCCGCAGCTGCAGACCCAGAATTAACCTAGCGTAATGGGAATGGAAGGATCGGGGCGCCTTGATTTGGACGCGGAACTGATTGATTAGGATTTGGAGCGCCATCAATTGGTTTAGGCCCGTCGCCCTCACCCGCTAGGGCAGCTGCTGAAATGGATAGAGCAAGAAGCACTGGTGCTAGTAAAATGAACTTTTTCATTGGAAACCTCGTTAAGAATGGATGTTGGACCTTCGGGCCGAACATCATCAAAAAACCAGCAAGAAGCAATCGGTTTTCATCTCTGTATCCGTGGTTTTAAAGGGACTCAAAAAAATACACAGACTGAGTTTGTAGGTCTTTCCCATCACCGATGGGTGACAGCAGCGTGCAGCGGCTTGCAACTAAATTGCTTGGACTAAATTTCCCGGATTGAAATTGCTTTGATCCAGACTTCAGCGTCCTCGGTGTAGAGTCCAATGGCGCCAGGAACAGCGACCGGCTTCTCGATCTCTTTTGCGAAATCATAAATTACGGGTTCATTTCCGTTCAGCTGAATGCTGAGCCGTGTGCCCATACGTTTTAACTTTAAATGCTCGTCAACGCCGTAGCCGCTGACAGGCTCTGACCAGGTTTTCAGAATTTTCTGATCGCGATCACCGCTTGCAATGCCGGCCTCAAGACCGTTCGTCTTAAATGCGATGTAATTTGTTTTCTTGAGCGATCCGACAGGCCGATAATTGAAGAAAAGCCAGAATGTTTCCCATGGATTAGCTATACCAACCCGCAATGGCGCAACGTTAGCAAACGTTAGCTCTAACTCAAAATATTTTATGTTACGAAGTTTTGAAAGAACGAGTGCCGCATGAGTCTGGTTGAGCGACTGCGCGGCTTGAGGTTTGAGGTGAATCCCTCGCGACCCCTGCGAGTTATCAAAAGAGACCGACCCTCCGCCATGGTAGGCAACAGTCCATTGGTCAGTCCATTGGTCAGTCCATTGGTCGGTCCATTGGTCGGTCGACTGATCAGTCCATTCGTCGGTCAAGGAAACGGACGGTCTGCGGGAATGGGCAAGTGGTGATCGAACGCGTGGCTGGCCATGCGCAGGCTGAACCAATAAGGCTACAAGGGCGCAGCGCCCGAGAATTGCGGTCTTCAATGAGCTGGGCCACCAAAGAATTTTTGAACCACACCTTCTGACATTGGTTTGCCAATCGGGCTGAAACCAATGTCACCAACCCCGTTCTTCGTTGGGTCAATCGGCAGATCCCAGAACATCACACCACGGAACCATGGCCATCCCGCTGACCACAAAGATTCGAGCAAAGCCTCGTCGGCTGCTGCTTGATGAAGTTCGTTGTAAGTGCCGGTGCCGGAGTATGTGAATGGATCGATAAATCCTTTGTCGACGCTGCGAAAGCCGACTTCTTTGAATATGACAGGTTTATCAACATTCAGAACAATTGAAATTTCGGAGAGGATGGTGTCTAGCTGGTTTGCGTACGAATCCGAGCGCTGTTTCAAAAATGCCGTGAGCGGACTAAAGCTCGAACTTAAAACATCTTTGTTTGATGCAAGAGAACGATACATATCGATACCAACTGCGTCGAGCTCGGTCCAAAACGCCACGAGATCTTTGTAGATCAAGGCCTGTGCAGGATCGGTCGGATTTGCAAGATCGTCGAGACGGTAGCGCCAGCGCTCAATCTCACCTCCGGCCTTTTGCAAACCGCCAGCCGAGACGGAGTCGTCAGTGAAATTGATATCATACATCAAGCGCGCATCTGGAAGTTTTGAGCGTACGTAACGAAGAAGCTCCAACCAGCGGCCTGGAAAGCCGTACGGATACTGCTTCCACTGATCTTCGATTCCAACAGTCATGCTGTAAAGCTCAGCACCGATGGTGAATTCATCGGCCTGCCCGACTTTTGCAAACAAAATGTATTGATCCAAGTACACACGCAGACTTTCAAACCAGCGGTCAGGATCTGAAGGTTGAATGTTTCCGTGCCACCAAGCTTTGGATGTGCCATTTGCGAACTTTTCCGTAAACGGAAATTCACCGTTGGGTCCCATCACGAAAATGATGGGGCGAATGCCAACGGTCATACCGAGAGAGTGAATGTAGCGCATCAGACGCACGATGCGACGGCCTTCGTCCGCACGTTGCGCCGGAGGCGTCACCGGCGTAATCTCGTTCGCGCGGCCACCGATCATCGTTGCGCGCACGTTCAAAATGATATGCGTCGCACCGAGCTTCTGCGCCGAGAGCACACGCTGTTGCGCCGGCAGGACTTTCCCCGCATCAAACGAAGCATCGTACTGGAAGTCGCCACCGTTTTCACTCAGGTTGAAACCACCGATTGGCTTAGTTAGAGCCGTCGGTGCGGCTTGAGCAGTCATCGGGGTCAAGATGAACGCGACCGTGGTCAAAACAGTGGTCAAAACAGTGGTCAAAACAGTGGTAAAAACAGTGGTCAACACCGTGGTCAAAACTGCAATGACCGAAGTCGTGAGGGTGCAGTGAAGATCCGACGCCTGCAAATTCGAGTTGAAGAAAGCATGGTCAACTAAATTATTCTTAGATTGGATTACCGAATTCATTTAGCGCACCTTCTTCATTGCAAATGGAGTCGAGACCATGCCCGAACCGCCGTAAATTGTATAGCCGCGTAAAATTCCATCCGCGCCGAGTTTCGCGCGAATCTGCATCCAGGTACCCGAACCCGTGATGCCACCATGGGTCAGGTAAACAACACCAACATCAGCCGGTGTTCCAAAATTGAAGGTTGAGTCATACTGGCCTTCGAGCATCTGCAAATTACCAACACTGGCTCCGCTGAAAACAGAAATGGTAAGCGTTGCCATTGACGACCGTCCCCCCGGAATCGTCAGGCGTCCCTGGTAAGTTCCGTCCATCGAAGGTGCAAGAGTCGTAGCCGGATTGTTCAAAAGATCTGGGTAACGTTGCACGCGTTTCGCCGTCATCAATGGCTTAAGCGGAGCATCGCTGTCGAAGACTTTAAGAGTGCCACCGGCTTCGTAGGTGAATCTAATGAGCCGATTGACCGCGCGATCCGCGTCGATGCTGCGTTCAGCAGCCACGTACCGGCTCATCTTCATATCGTAGACTACGTTGTAAAATGGACGGACGTAGCGCTCGCCTGCATCGCTGAAACTTCCAAACAAAGTGTCATCGGCCGTGTACGCCATGACCAAGCGCCACTGCACGCCTTTATTATCGGTCATCATCCAAGTTCCTTCGATATCATCTTGGTGACCATTGATCGCAGCCGTTTTTTTATCGATCGACTGCGAAAGCGAAAGCGCTTCGGCCGTGAGTCCACGGTTCTGAAGGAGTGCGACGAATTGGTAGGCGTGCTTTAAGTAGTACTCTGCAAAAATGCCGCGTGGAACTTTTCCGAACGAAGCCCAACCTGCTGCGAGCGCGATCGAGTGGCGGGTTTGCATCATGCTAAAAAGCTGTGAAAACTCAGCATCGGCCAGCGGCTCCTGAAGGCGGAACGATTTCAAAATCAGATCCACTCCGCTATCACCAATTTGCGCATTCAAGCTCTCTGGCGCGCCGAATGTCGGCTCGTTGGCATGATTATAAACCAAAACGAGACGATGCAGAATCCAGTGGACATCTGTTGCGTTGGTCGCATTGAGCTCAAACACTTGGCCCTGCAATAAAGTCGTAAATTCACTCATTGCGTCCGGCGTGTAGATTTTCGCCAACCAAAATTCAGTCTGATTGTCGCTCGACTTTTCGGTTTTCAAAACCTTGCTCGCAAGGTCTGAGAGAGTCGTGCGGTACAACAGCCGAAGTGCTCTTTCATCTGGCCACATTTGATCTGCGAGTTTCATCAATGCTTCAAGATTATCGGCCCCGATCCGCAAACGATCGAGTTTGGTTTCGTCTTTGATTTGCAGACCTGCCGTATACAGGAGCGAGGAAGCAGTCTGGTAATCGCTCATCCATTTCTGGTAATAAAGCAAATGCGCCTGGCTCGTTTTAAAAATGTCCAACCAGTTGACGCCTTTTTGCACCATTCGATTCCCGACCTTGCGGACGGCATTTGGATAGATCGAGTCCAAGTCCATTCTAACGGCTAACTCTTGTAGGTCATCGAGCAAGAGAAAGTACTGATCAAACGTCACTTGATCGCGCATCTCAGAAAGATTGAGATCAATCGCGTTAATCACATCACGGAGCTCGTTTTTGTTGACGGCTGCACGCTGCAAGAGCACTCGCGGAGAATCCAGATTGAGATCAGCACGCGCCGAAAATCCGAGCGAGAAAAATAATAAGCTTACTAGAGCGGATGAAAGAAGTCTCATCGAGCGTCTCCTCTTTTTTGAATATAAATTGGTGCTGGGCGCATTAAATTTGAATTCTCTGCAGCGAACTGCTCAAGCTCAACGAACTTGTAGCCAACCGCTTTCATTCCTTGGACGAGCTTCTTGAGTTCGGTCGCGTCTCCAGGATATCGGCCCTCCCCGCCATCGGCCTGAACCGTGAGCAGTAGCGGGTGGTAGAAAAAAGATCCCCAAGCATCGCGCAAAACAAGGTTGCGCTTGGCATCCGCAAGCATTTGTTCGGTCGACCGAGGCTGAGTGACAAATTCATTTGCGGTCGGTTGCGAATTGCCTAGATCTTCTGGAATGACGCGCTGACCGTAGACGTCGCCGTAAATTTCGTATGGAAAAATCTGACCACTCCAATGAGGATCGGTGATCTTAATATTGAACTGCCGAAAATAAGCCTGGCGGCGGGCTGTTGAAGTCGCGTCGGTGTTTTTTTCACTAAACCAAAGCTGTTCATCCGGAATCGATTTCGCTGGAAGCTCGGCCGTGTGATTAAAGTCAATGGCGGCAGGTTAAGGAATTTTGCTTGATGATTTTAAGTTTGAAAAATAGCGTGGGGCTTAAAGAAAAAGCCCGGAACTGAACCGGGCTTTTTAAA
>JAYVND010000457.1:0-4501 GCA_043758635.1 Bdellovibrionales bacterium | reverse complement strand
GTTCATCGATCTTGCGGTTGGTGCGAACTATTACCCTCCACAAGTACAGAGCAGTAAATCAAAGCCGTATGTGGGCGGTGACCTTGGATTAGGGATGGTGCGAAACAATCGCAACGATTCTCAATCGAGTGTCGCAGTCGGCGCAACCGGTGGATTTCAGTTCCTCGCTGACACTGCAAATCTTGACGTTGGCCTCCGCTATGAAGTTCTTGCGACACAAATCGATGGAGCGACGGCCCAGCTTCTTGGTCTTAAAGTCGGAATGAATTTTTAATCACTGCTCCCTTCTCAGCGCTTAAAAATACCATTGGCGGCGAGCCCAACTTTAAAAAGTGGGCTCGCCTTTTTTTATGGTGAACCGTGCGTCGCCTTGATCCTGCACATAATCCGGTAATTGAAACTTATCTTCGCAATGTCGATTCGATCGACGCAATTGGCCAGAATCACGGCGTTCTGAAAAGACTGCCGACCCTCGCTAACTTATCTAAATTCCTTAATAATACGATTTCAGAACGATGTATTTTTGCAAGACAGACTTCACACTCTGCTTTCGCAATCGATCTCAATTGCGTTAATGCCAGCCATTCACAAATTTGAATTGCATCTCCTTGTCCGCCGGCTAAATTGCTTTTGCCGCACTGAAACGGGAGGGGTCTTTGTTTCATTGCGTGCCCTTAGCGATCCTTTTGCAGTGAAAGTTCGCCGCCGATCGCCAAGTTTCTGAGGGGAAGACATGGAAGAATCAGCACGCTCAAATCGATTCAATTTTCGAAAAATTTCTTTTACTTGCGGCTCGTTTGTCTTTCTGATTTTGTCGGTCGCGATTCTTTTGCAGGGCGCGGAGGCAGCTCAAGCCGCAGAGTCTGCTCAAGCTGCAGATGCTGATGTCGGGGCGTTCGCAGCTAGTCGTGCAACGGCTGATCACTCCGCAGCGCTCACGCCTGGCGCCACGATCTTTCGAGACGGCACACTTCTCATTCGCAAAAAACATCTCGATTCAACCACGGCACTTATCACGATCGATCTCTTAAAATCAAATAAACAAATTTCAGCGACATTTCCAACCGGCATTGCGCGAAGTCGCCTCTGGACTCGGCTTTGGTTTTCAAAGGGCGCAGCACAGCTCTCGAGAATGGAACAGCTCGCCGTTCGCAAAAGTTTCGATTCGCAATTTGCACTGCGGATCCCCGGCGCGACGCCTGTCCTATCGGCCACTGTCAGCACTGAATCTGAGTTTGCAAATTCCAAATCGGTCGTCGATTTCCTCGCGAACTTTATGCCGATCGGCGAAACCCTTGAACCTTTTGACAGCAACGTAAATCTCCCGAGAGGATTTGCGGAGCAGTACACGCCACGGGCTTTTGAAAACCGATTCACAATGATTTGCGATTCGATCGGCAAAATAAAAACGGCAAGTTACACTGAAGTCGACGACACAGTGGTCTCAAAAGACGTAGTTGTGGGAGCGCTGGATTCGCAGTGCCGTGGACGGTGCGGTGCCGGGTGCGATCAAGCCGGTCAATGGCGACACAACCAATACACGCAAGAGTGCCTGAATCATGACCTTTGCCACAATGCGACTGGCTCACAGCTCGGGCCCTGCAAATATATGTTTTGGGAAGCGGCCGCTGGGTATCTTTTCGCGCCTGACTGCACGGAAAAAGCCATCGCGATCGGACCGAATATTCCGGTGATCATTCCAACTCCACCGGCAGGCTCGACTTTGCCATCGCCGGCAACCCCGATCCCCGACCCGCATCCAAACGATGGGTCTATCACGACTCCGGCTTCACAAGCTCCCGTGGGATCAAGCCCTGCGCCAGTTTTAAATGACTGATCACAAAGGTAGTCAAACGACTACCAAACCGAAATGATTTCGTATTCCTTGATGGCGGCACCGGTCTCAACAACGGCGTCGTCTCCGGCCTTGCGGCCCATTAGAATCTCACCCAACGGCGATTGGGGAGAGATGATCTGAATTGTCTTTCCGTCTTGTTGAAGGCTCACGCCTCCCCCACTGGGCAGCAAAAAACAATAAATAGTTTTAGATGAGTCGTTCTGGAGTTCAACCAATGCCGTCGGGCGGATTGGATCGTTGGGTTGAAATGCATCCACTTTTAAAAAGCGGTACTGCAATATCATTTGCTCAAGTTCACCCACGCGCTTGGCCTGTGCGCCAGCTAAATAAGACGCTTCGAGGCCGCGCGTGTCGTACTGATCTTCCGCAACACTCTCTTCATGCGTTGCCGCTTCGTGGGTGTTACGAGCTGCTTGCATCAACCCTTCGCGATCCGATTCCAATCGCTCAATCAGTTTACGCAAAATTTCATTTTTGGCTTTGAGTTCCATGCAGCGCCTTTCGAGTGTTCACGTGAGCTGGCTTGTTTTAAAAACCGGCATTACAACTTCTGGTCGATCGAACATCTTCATTTCACCATGACTCAGCCACAATACGCGATCACAATCTTCAAGAGTGGATAGCCGGTGAGCGATAATAATTTGAGTCCGATCGGCAAAGAACTCTCGAGTCGCGCGGACCAGAATCTCCTCCGATTGCGGGTCGACCGAGCTGGTTGCCTCATCCATCACCACAACGGGCGCATCCTGCAACAGACATCGCGCCATGCACAATAGCTGCTTTTCGCCGGAGGAGAGATTGCGACCGCGCTCTTCAATCAGCGACTCGAGCCCGAGCGGCTGCGACTCGACCCATTCAGTCAATCCCACTCGAGACAGTGCCTCTAGGATCCGAGAGTCACTAAAAAGCGTTTCGAGATCGAGATTCTCACGCAAACTTCCTCGGAACAACGTTGGTTCCTGTGAGATCAGCGCGATCGATCGACGATAAAGCTGAAGATCGGTTTCTTCGGCGCTGATTCCACCAATTCTAATCTCGCCTCGATCAATTTCGTAGAGACGAAAGAGGGCCTGTACAAAACTAGTTTTGCCACTGCCGGTACGGCCTACGATGCCAATTTTTTCACCTGACTTGATCTCTATGCTCAGGCTTTTCAAAACATACGGAAGTTCTTCACCGTAGCGAAACCATAGATCATTAACTGTGACCGTAGCAGAAGTCGTTGCTACTAGATGAGCGTCTTTCAATGCCACTTCTTCGCCGGGCTCATAAGCGAGATGATCAGTTTTGAAAGTATGTTCTGCGGGAAGTTTAGCGCCGGGCTCAAGTGGCCGGCGCAAATATTCATTCAGACGCTCAACGCCGGTCATCGCTTCCTCGACCTGTGCCATCCATTCAAAGAACATCTGGATCGAAGTTCCTGATAGAACGATAAAAGTGAAAGCCACCCCGATCGAGCCAATGCTCAAATAGCCTTTGGCCGAAAGCCAATATCCTAGTGCACCCGTCCCCAACAAAAGGGATGCCGTCAAAAAACTCATCTGCATCGAAAAGCCTAAGACGACTCCGACGGTCGAGAGTTTCTCGTTGAGGTAGTCCATGTTGAGGCGCGAGAAACGCTCGGCAAAAGTTTTTTGTCTCGCAAAAATTCGAATTGTGCTCGAGCCTTGAGTTGTTTCTGAAAAATGCGCAATCGATGGTGAACGAGAAGCCGAAAGCGCTCGTCGCTTCACGCGCATTCGATCACGATTCAAACGGTAGACCGCCCAATTTGCAATCCCGATCAAAACAATGACGGGTACATAGAGCGGGCTGGCTATGGTCACCAAAATTACCATACAGATCAAATCAAAGATGATGGAGAGAAACTCCGCAAGCGGTCCCCCAAAGAGACGAAATACATTATTATAGTCGCTCGAAAAACGAGTGACCACTCGCCCTACCGGATTGTTATCGAAAAAGCGAATGGGATATCGAGACGTGCGCAACGTCACTTCGTCGTAGAGCTCCGAAATTGCGCGCGCAGAAAGGCGCGAGAAGGCGATTCGAAACACCACTGTCGTTAAAAAACCAAAGAAGGTCATGATGGAAAGGATCCATAAAAAAGTCGAGTTGGTCGCACTCCGAAAAACATCAGGAACAGGCTTACAGATCGCGGGAGCGTGGCAAAATGTATCAACCCAAATACCAATCACATTCGCATTTGCAAGAAGCAGAATTCTCCCAATAAAACCAAAAACCGCGACGAGCGAGATGCGAAATATAACGGGACGATAGGATTCGTAGAGAGTTTCAAAAACCTCTTTCGAATACTTCCCCTGAAAGGAAGACTCATCATCAAGAAAGGTCTTCGATTTGATGCGCGCTTGCGCTTTTGATTGTGCATCTAACTCCGCCATCGTTTGCGCTCCCGGCATCGTTTTCGATGTCTGCCGCGATGGTTTAGCTTCCGCTGATTGCATTGTCTCCTCCCATCGCAGTTTTGATAAATCGACGAACCCGTTCCGAGCTCTTAGCCAAGTCCGCGAACTTCCCATCCTCGACGATGCGGCCCTCTTCTAAAAAAATCACTCGGTCCACACGGCCTAAAACCGAAAGTCGATGTGTGACCAATATGCGAGTTTTGTTTTTCCAGTCGCCGCT
>JAYVND010000456.1:0-4506 GCA_043758635.1 Bdellovibrionales bacterium | reverse complement strand
AAGTTACCAAATGATTGATAATGCAGCACGTTGAAAGACTCAAAAGTGTGAACCTTCAGGTTAACACGCCCCAAGTTTGTCACATCTCTTGGCTTGAGCGGCGGCGGATGATGGGATCAGATCGAGCCAATTAATAAGAGTCTTAACGCGCCGGCGGGCGCTCCGCCAATTTTTACCAAGAGTGTGTCGGTAGATATCTAATGTCTGAATTGAAGCGTTCGTTTGCCTTTTCCACCGCTAGTTCACGGTCGATTCATTTGCGAACGCTTCGCATTTTTAAAGTTTGCATTTGCAGCAGCGCAATCATCCAGGCAATTCTGAATTATGCGCCAACTGTTAAAAATAAACTATTCGACTTTATAGCCGTCGTGCTTACTTCCGTGGTATTAAAAATGTGCGCGCGTTTTTTTGCAAGTACGTGGGCGGTAAAAATTCAAAATCGAGTTGCCCTCAATCAGTTGAAGCGTCTCGAAGCCATTTTCCAAAATGCAGCGACGATCCCGAATGACTGAGCTAAACTCCGGCAGTTTGCTTGATTATTAAAAATCGATGAATTATAGCGATTTCATTTCGTTGAACGAGGGTGAAAGTGATGAGATTTATTGCCTTTGCGTTGGTACTTATTTTTGCAGCAATGTTGCACGCGGCCGAGGGCACGCGCATTTCCGAAGCCAATAAGGAACACAGTGGCTGTGATCTTGAGATTACGGGGATTGAGAGCAAAAGCGAATTTCTTAAGTTTTTTTCTGATTTGAAAGAGGCCGCTAGAACACCAGACAAAACCAAATTTGGACGGCTTGTAATTTTCCCTTTGAGAGTCAATTTCAATCCTAAATCTCGTAAGGTTAAAAGCAATGAAGAGCTCATAAAAGATTTCGACAGGATATTCACGACAAAAGTGATTGCAGCTATCAAGGCGCAGGAAGTGAAGAATATTTTTTGTCGTGATCAAGGAGTTATGATCGGTGTAGGCGACGTCTGGATCCAACAAGATGGCAAACAAATTGGAATTTCCACAGTTAACCCATAAATAGCGGTCTTCGTGATTCAGACTGTGCACAAATCGTCGAGGAATCGCCGCGACCTAGTTTTAGCGAAGTTAACTACCGATCGCGATGTGTAACACCTGTGACAGTGGTCCTCACACTTCGAATAGATCGAAATTAATTCCCACGAGCACTTCCTCCTTTGAGATTCTCACCCGCTCAATCGAATCTTCGAGGAACTGGGAGAGTTTCTCTCGTATCCATTCAAAATCCTCGCGAGACACGCTTGCAACTCCAGAATAAAAAAGATCCGAGCCTTTGCGTCGGCTGATCGCTTCGATCGCCTTCAGTCGCCAGTTTGCGTGGTGTTGTTGTACAATTGGCGACTTGACCTCAAGGTGGACGGCTGCGTTCAACACCCGATAACGGCCCCGCGAGTATTCAATGAGGCCGTGCTCTGCTAAGAACTCGAGCGTTGTTGAGATTTGGGCCAGAGTCAGACCAAAGTGCCTTTGAAGTGCTTCGGCCGTTTGCAGTTGCGGTATCATGCATGCAATGTGCAAAGCCGCAAACTGCCAACCGCTGTAATAGTGGAGTTGATCTTCGAGCTTCATGGTTTCAGGTACATTCAATCGTTTTTTCAAAACGGTTTGGGACTCGCGTCTCTTAGAAATATGTCTGGAAATAAGGCTCTCAAGGCTCTTAGTGCCGGCCCGTTGTTTGATCAACAGCAAAAGAAAAAATTCTGTATCCTCCTCTGATAGACGGATCCACCTGGCGCAAGCCTCGGCTTGCTCTAAACTAAAATGATAGTTGCCGGTGAGGACGTGAGTAATAAACGGGGTCTGGCAGCCGACAGCCTCGGCTAAGAGCTTTCGCTGACCTCGCCCCGCATTCGGCGTGCGCGCAATCCAGTCAATTAGAAAAGTCTTATATTCTTTATATGCGTAGATTGAGAGTTTTTTCATCGTTTCACAATACTAAAGTGTCCGCTTTTATTTTAGTAAATATTAATGGAATGCAGTGGGTGGCGCGACTATTTTGAATATGTGGGAAACTTCGCAAATTCATAATTCATCCACTGGAGGTGCCGATGATTCAAAGTTATATTTCCGCGGCAGGGATTTCGGTACTCTTGCTAATTTCGACATTAGGTTGCAATTACCGCACATCCAAAAGCACAAGCGGGCCGGCCAACCGAGCAGAATCTTTTCAAAATTATTCAGATTTATCAGAGTTGATTTTTCGGCCCAAGTGCATGAGTTGTCATGGCGGTGCGAGCGGAAGCGGCGGTGTCGATCTGTCGAGCTACGCGGCAATGATGAGTCAGTCGAAACTTATCGTTCCGGGCCAGCCCGCGCAGAGTGGCATCTACAATGAGGTCGCAAGCGGCGATATGCCAGACGGAGGGCCGGCCCTTTCGCGAGCGGAAGTGCAGGCTATTTCAAATTGGATCATGGCCGGAGCCCCGAACGGCGACTTTAGCTCTGGAGGCGCTGAATCTGCAGGGCCAGAGACCACGCCTCCACAATCGGTCTCGCCTTCGCCGCCATCGGACGGGGTGACCTCCGTCAAGTACTCGGAAATACAAGCGCGGATTTTTGATCAGGCGTGTGTTCATTGTCATTCGGGTCCTAAGCCAAAAGGGAAAGTGGACTTATCAAATTATTCCGCTCTTTTCAGTGGACCAAAACACAACGTCGTTGTGCCGAACTCTGCTGACACAAGTCTAGTTTATACGGAGATCGTGGGCGGAAGCATGCCGCCAAATGGTCCAACGATCTCTGCCGCTGAACTCGCACTTCTGTTCAATTGGATCAACCAGGGAGCTCGCAATGACTAACGTGAACATGAACATGAACGTAAAAGCGAACGTGAAAGTGAACGTGAAATTTCTGGCGCTCGGATTTTGCACTCTTTTACTAGGAAAGAGTTCTTTCGCTTTCCTTCAGCCGATCGTATTTGATCCAGCTAAGGGCTCTGTTGAATTCCTCGCCGTCGGTCATCCCAGCGCCTTGAAGGTGCGAGGAAAAGGAGTTGGCCCTAAGGGCGAGCTCACCTTAACGGAGAGCCACCAAATCAATGGCGAACTCTCGTTTGATCTAAAGTCGCTACAGACCGGAATCGAAATGCGCGATGAACACATGAAATCGAAATATCTGCACACCGAAGTGGATCCACTCGCGCATTTAAAAGTCACGGCTCTTCCAGTGCCATTTGACTCGGGACGGGTAGCTGCGACGAAAGATGCGAAGTTTCTAGGATCTCTCAAGTTGAACGGAGTCGAACAGCCGGTTGAGGGTCAAATGACCATCGCGGACGTCGCCGGTGATCCGATGAGTGAAAAGGTCACAAGCGTATTTCCAATCCAGCTCACGAAGTTCAAAGTCGATTTACCAAGCTACGCTGGAATAACGATTGCTGAAAATGTCGAGGTCACTGTCGTCTCGCAGGCGCATTTTGCTCGGGATCAAAAGTGAAGGCTACCAGCCTGTTGGCTATGAACCAATGCAAGGCTTTCAAGTTTATGCCTCCCATCAACTTTCATACGTGGATTTATCAGAGGTCAGCTCGCGCCTGGATGCATTCTGTCCCGGGATCGACTTATTTCCGCGGCCTAATTTGGAGTTGAGAGGTGAATTTGTGAAACGAGGCATGTTGGTTGCCAGTCCGCGCTACGCCGATTGTGCGTGGCTTCTCATCCACTGTTATTTTGAAGTCGTGACCTTAAATGTGGGCGAGCTGCGGACGCCAAATTCCATTGGAAGTTATTGCACTTGTTGATTATAAATACTCTGAAGGCGGTGGCGATATGCTCTTAAGAATGTGTCAGACTTTACTCTCGACAATGTTAGTAGTAGCGCCGCAGTTTGCCCTCGCAGGTGGTTTTAGCGGCGGCGGCGGAAATGTCATCGCAGTGACGCCGGTAAAATCGCCCGCGAGTCCGCTGTTGGTAAGAAACATTGTCAAGCAGGCGAGAATCGCACTTGCAAGTTACTTGATCCAGAAACAACAACAACTCAATAACGGAACACTTGCCCAGGCTGAGGCCAACGCGTTTCTTCCCATCTTCAGTTTTAAAAATTCAATCGTGAGGGCAATTCGTCGCGTGGATGTTTACGTGGTAACGGATCGGCCTTGCTACGATCGAATGCACCGCTCATTCGACGGAAGCACGACAAGTGAAAGGTTAAACAGTATTTGCGTTAGCGCACTCAACCTCTCTCGAAAAGTAGAACTGAAGCAAATGGAGGCGGAGTCACTCGCGCTTCTTTTGCATGAGTACACGGAGGTCATTGGCCGTTCAGACGAAGAAGCGATTCGAGTTCAGATGGCAGCACTCGCCGACTTACACTCAAGTCAGCCTTCAGTCACCAATGCGGACGAGCTCCTGAGGTATCGGTCCATGGGGGTGTCGGATGACAATAATTGAGCTTTTCGGCATGGACGACCTTCGCGTCGATTGAGCAAATAGCGACCTGAATCTCAGTTCCATCTTCCAGAATTCTCGTATCATGAA
>JAYVND010000455.1:0-4507 GCA_043758635.1 Bdellovibrionales bacterium | reverse complement strand
TTTGGAGCGACACCACTCACGTCGGCATAACTGCTGCCGCCGGTTGCGCCGATGATTCCGGCGATATGAGTTCCGTGCCCGTGATTGTCGACTAAATTATTTGCGTTATGTACGAAGTCCCAGCCATGCACATCGTCGATAAAACCATTGGCGTCGTCATCAATGCCGTTGTTTGATTTATCGCACTGAGCAAGTTTCGCGTCTTTTTTACATTCCTTGCTATCGACCGTTCCGCTCTCGCCCGGATTGACCCAGATGTTTTCGAGTAGATCGCGGTGATTGACGTCGGCGCCGGTGTCAATAATCGCAACGACGATATCTTTTGATCCACGGGTGATTTGCCAAGCCTTTTGCGCACTTGTCCGCTCCAAACCCCATTTGTTTTGTATGAATGGATCGTTGAAAATCACGCTAGACTCTTTGGCAGTTGATTTGCCTTTTTTTATTTTTGGATCATTCAAAAGGAGCTCGCGCTCGGAATCGCTTTTGGCCTCATCGATCTCCGTTGCAACGGAGGCAATGGAGTCGCTACCCTTGCCGACTTTGCTCATATTGGCTGCCGATGGATTGAACGCCGAAGCTAAGATGCCCCAACCGATGAATGCGATCGAGAGGCTGCCAACGGCGAGACCCACTCGAGCGGCTTTTGATTGAGGTCTCAGTTTCAACATTCCCATACGGCGATCCTTTCGCATGAGGTCCCAGGTCTAAAAACGACACAATTCCCCTGCGCACAGTTGCCCGTGCACACTTCAACTATCACCAACTTAGAGAGCAATTTAGATGCCGCTATGTGGTGGGTGTCGCGATCGTTAAGACTGCGGAATCATTCAGTCTCAAGTTGGGAATGAGAAGGGGTCCTGATCAGGGTTTTACGGGCTGGATATTTTCTAGACACTGCTCGGGAAACGGCAGAAATTTGCCTCCAGAATTGAGACGTGTGTAGAAGATGAAATTGCGAAGGACGAGTTTCATATAGGCCCGTGTTTCCTCATAGGGAACGTCCTCAATGAACTCAAGTGGATCGCCTTTGTAGCGCGTTCGAATCCAGCCCGCAATTGCGCCCTCGTTTGCGTTGTAGCTTGCAACGGCCAAGATGAATTGGCCATGCCAGTGTTTGAGAAGGTCATGCAGAAAGATCGCACCGAGTGGAATGTTGATCTGGGGATCATAGAGATCTTCGTGCGAGTCGATTTTCAGGTGCAGTCTTTTGCCAGCGCGCTCGGCCATTTCGGGAATGAGTTGCATGAGGCCAAAGGCGTCGGCAAACGATCGCGCATTTGGATTGAACGATGATTCTTGTCGCATGATTGAGTAAATCAATTCAATCGGGATTTCGGCTTTTTCGGCACTTTCGCTCGCGATCTTTTTCCAAGGCTGAGGAAAAAGCAGTTCGGGGTGATTTTGCAAAATCAAATTGCGCGTTTCGGGATTGAGATCGTTGAGATGTGCAAAAAGACTTTGATAACTACCTGCACTGGCGTAGAGCTGCAAAAAATCGAGTGACTGCGATTCACTGAAGCTTGAACGAACGCTCATCGGAATTTGATCCAAGTAATTTTTCGCAAGATCAAATTCTCGAGCGGCCACAAGCCATTCAAGTTGCTTGCGGCTCTCGCCCTTCAAGCTTGGCTGCGCAGATTCATTTGCCGAGGGTACGGCTGGTGGAATCGGGCGTTTGAGTTCACGGTAAGCGAGGAGACCATAGATCCCCATTGGGTCAGCGTTGATCAGTTCTTCGAACGCGGCGATTGCCTCTTTGGTCATTTTCAAATCGAGATACGTGCGGCCCAACCAAAATTTTGCACGTGTGGCATTCGGAACCAGTGGGTCATTCGTGATATCAGTGAGCTTCTTTGCGGCCTCAAGGTAATGCCCCGCTCGGCGCAAATCCCACGCGTTGTTCCACATTATTTTGTTTTTGAGCTCTACGTTTGATACGTGCTCAAGATTGATTTTTGCGTAAATTCTGAGGGCCTCGTCTAAATGGCCGGCTTCTTCTTTAATCCGCGCGCGAACCCACGCGCTTTCAGCAGGGGACACGCGGTTGGCAACGGCTTTTTCAGCTTTGAGTAGAATCTCTTCGGCGAGCTTTGGATCGTGCTCAGTCCACACGGCTCTCGCGTAAGTGATCTGCGCATCTAGAAATTTTGGAAGCGTTTTGATCGACCCACGCGTGCGGCCTGCCTTCGAATAATAGAAGGCATCGTGCGCGAAGCTCGCCATTCTCGCGCTGGCCTTGAGATACCGAGGCGTGTTTTTCTGCAGCTTGAACGTCATGCGAACACCTTCTAATGCGCGCATTTTTTCGGGGTCGCTTGATTTGCCCGATTTCGCAATTTGCAGATAAACGACTCGCGCTTTTTCGAATTGGCGCGCCTGTTTTAGATCTCCGGCAACAGCAAGGCGCTGCTCGGGCCGCGGATGAGCGATAAAGCGTGGAGCGATCTTTTCGAGTTGCGCTTGATACTCGGCCTGGAGAGAAGCATCTTTGAGCTGGACAGCGAGCTCAAGTGCCCGCTGAATGAGGCGAATTCTTTCTTTCTGAATTTTTTCAACAGCCGCGACCTCGCTTGAGGCGCGCATCTCGCGATTCAAATCATGGGTGCGAAGCGCAATTTGAAGCGCTGTTCGCGACTGCAATTCATGCAGCCAAGTTTGAGGGGCAACGTCGGCATCTGTTATTGCACCCGCTCTTGCGCCCGTGAGATCATCGAGCTCGGGGCAAAGTGCCGATGCTTTTAATTTCGCAACTGGGAAGAGAAGAAATGAGCTCTCGCTCTTTGCTTTTTCGATGACCTCTCGCCAAACGTGACACGATTTCTCACGATCTGTCTGTGACCAAAGATCGGCTTCTGCATACCGAGTGAGAAGCTTCAATAGATTTGATTTTTGGCTAGAACTCTTCTCAAGATTTTTTTCGAGGTTTTTCTCAAGCACGGTTTCACTTGCACTCGGGTTGCGCCGATCGATCTGGTCCCAGGGGAGAGTTGGGACAGTGGAGCTCGCTCCAAAGCTCGCCCCAGATCTTGATTCTGGATGCGCCTCCGCACTCGCCTCCGAACTCGCTCCGGGGTTTGCTTCTGGGTTGGTCTCTGGATTTGCTTCTGGATTTGCTTCTGGATTTGCTTCTAAGGTCGCTTCGGTTGCCGCGGCTTCAGCCTTGGGAGTGACGTTCTTGGTTTTTCCGGGAGGTTTCGCCGTAGCGAGACCGCCCACGATAGAAATGACGGCGAAAGAAGTTGCAGCGAGCCCGAGAGCGAAAGTTTTCATCTCGCTATCTTAGGGAGCTCAATCGACTCACTCAAGTTCTAACTCGCGCGCGTCAGGACTGGACCACCGTAATTTAGAGAGTCATAATGCCCAGTGATGACGGTGAACCCTCCTGCAGTCCCACCACTCTATTTCGGCACTCGCAAGATTATCCATATCGATATGGACTCTTTTTACGCCTCCGTTGAAATTCGCGACCGGCCCGATCTTAAGGGCAAGCCGGTCGCGGTTGGCGGAAGTCCAGAAGGCCGGGGAGTGGTTGCCACTTCAAGCTATGAGGCTCGAAAATTTGGTGTTCGTTCCGCAATGGCCGTGGTGACGGCACTTCGACTTTGTCCGCAGATGGTTTTAGTGCGCCCCGATTTTTCAAAGTACAAAAAAGAGTCGCAACGAATTCGCGAGGTGCTAGAGCGTCACTCACAATTGATCGAGCCGTTGTCTTTAGATGAAGCTTATTTGGATGTGACCGGCAGCGAAGAGTGTGGAGGCAGCGCGACGCGAATTGCGGAGCTAATTTGCCGGGAGATTTTTGAAGCCACCGCGCTCACCGCGAGCGCTGGAGTTGCACCAAATAAATTTTTAGCGAAGATTGCGAGTGATATCAATAAACCAAATGGGATTAAGGTCTTGAGACCCAAAGATATTCCGGCATTTATGTTGACGCTGCCAATTGAAAAAATTTGGGGCGTCGGAAAAGTGACGGCGAAAAAGATGCACCGGCTAGGGTATCGCACCTGCGGTGAGCTGCAGCAGGCGACGGTTCAAGATCTCAAAAAACAATTTGGGAGTTTTGGTCCTGAGCTCTATCAGTTTGCGCGCGGCATGGATGATCGCCGCGTAAAAAATGAACGTTTGCGGAAGTCTTTATCAGTGGAAGAGACTTATCAGGAAGATTTACCCAATCTCGCAGCCATTTTGCGCGAAATTCCTGAGCTTTATGATGACTGGAATGAGCGAATGGTGCGTGCTGATGTCGCAGACCGCATTCGAAGCGTGTTTGTTAAACTTAAGTACCACGACTTTGAGCACACGACTCATGAGCGGGCGACCCAGAACTATCCTTCGGTGTCTGACTTTCGTCAATTGGCAACCGAGACATTTGAAAAACGCTCGGAGCCGGTGCGGCTGATTGGGATTGGCGCGAGGCTCGCGGGCGACGCGTCGACGGAGTCCGAGCAAGACAATCATCCTGCTGGTCAGCTGGCTCTGGATCTCTCAGATTGACTCGTATATC
>JAYVND010000454.1:0-4509 GCA_043758635.1 Bdellovibrionales bacterium | reverse complement strand
ATCACCCTTAATTAATTTAGGGGCGAAGAAGATTGATTGGTTTGAGCTTCACCCGAAGTTCTTCTTCAAAGGTGTTGAAATCACTCTCGAACAGGCCGGAAAACTCTCGCGCGATGGAATGATCGAATTTCAAGGCAAGCTCTTCCGCGTGAAACACGGCGAGCTTCCTTCACTGAAACGTCTTGCGCAATTTTGGACATCCATTCAAGGCCACAATGCCGGCCTCATCCGAGCCAAACGCCGTCGAACCGAAGAGACCTACTACCATCTTCCACGCAGCCAGACGCTTGAGCTCTTAGCTCTTCGTTCAACCGGGGTGAAAGTACAGGGTGGTCCTCGCTGGAATGCCATCTGCGAGTTTTACGATTCTCTCGATCGCAATCGCACGCTCGAATCGATGCCTGATAGTTTCAAAGCCACACTTCAAGGATATCAATCACAGGCCGTTCGTTGGCTGCTCGATCTTTTTGAACTCGGCCTCGGTGGAATTCTTGCCGACGATATGGGTCTCGGTAAGACTGTAACAAGTCTCGCGTTTCTTGAATCTCTGCGTGTGTCCGATCGCCTGCATGCGGCACTAGTATTGGTGCCAACGTCACTCACTTACAACTGGCTGAGTGAATCGACGAGATTCTCGCCGGATTTGCCCGTGCATATTTTCTCGAGCCGACAGCCCGAAGAGATGCGCGATTTCTTGCAAAAGCATGATCACGGAATGGTGATCTGCACTTACGGTTTGCTTCAGGAGAATGCAGAGTTCTTCCAACAAGTACCGTGGAACACCGTGATCTTCGATGAAGCGCAGAACTTAAAAAATATCACAACCAAACGGACGACCGCGGCTCGGAAACTTATTGCAAACTTCAAGGTCTGCTTGACTGGAACACCGCTCGAGAATCATTACGGTGAGTTTTACTCCCTCTTCGATTTGACCGTTTCGGGTGCGCTCGGTGACTTGCCGACGTTCCGCGAAAAGTATGTGAATCCTGAGCGCGTCTTGCGTGAAGACCTAGATTTCTTAAAGCTCAAGACACTGCCGCTGCTCCTTCGTCGTACAAAGTCGCAAGTGATGCATCAACTTCCGCCAAAAGTGGAAACAACCATCAAGCTCCCGTTCGAAGAAGAACAGCGCAAGATCTACCGAGATATCGCGACGTCCTACAATGAAAACATTCGACAGGCCATTGCTCAACAAGGCGAAGCGAAGAGCCAACTGCAAATGCTCACCGCTCTCCTTCGCTTGCGCCAGGCGTGCAGCGATCCGTCAGCGATTCCGGGAGTCACTTATACGGGCGAGCCACCAAAAATTGTGACTTTGATTGAAGCTCTGATCGAGATCACCGAGAGTGGCGAGAGCGCTCTGGTGTTCACCCAGTTTCTTGCAACTTACGAGCGCATTCGACAGTCGATGTCGAAAGCAAAGATCACCTTCTTTGACATGAACGGAACCGATTCACGCTTGGCGCGTGAGAAGAAGCTTCAGGGCTTCAAAGACACGCCAGGAGGAGCGGTCATGCTCATGACACTTAAGACCGGCGGCGTGGGTTTGAACTTAACTAAGGCCAGCTACATCTTCCACATCGAGCCATGGTGGAATCCAGCTGTCGAGAACCAAGCGACCGATCGTGCGCACCGTATGGGCCAAGAGAAAACCGTTCAAGTTTACCGCTACCTCATTCAAGACTCGGTCGAAGAAAAGATCGAAGTCTTGAAAGAAGTCAAATCTCGCAGATTCGACGCACTCTTTAGCGATAGCGAAAATGAGAAAGATTTAGAAACAACGAGCGGAGCGCTTTCGCAGTCAGACTTTGAATATTTATTGGGTTGATCATCAAATGGGTCGATTGGCAAAATTTTCAAAGCGCAAGAAATGATGGATTGTTTCGCACGACTTCTGTAGGTTCCGACCCAATATTTACGTGGGGTAAGTAGAAGGTCTGTCATGTTCCATCGCGCTGCGATTCAGCGAATCGTTCTTGCGTCGTCTTCTGTTATTGTGCTCGCCTTTATTCCCGGGTGTCTCGTCGAGAGCCAAAAAGCAACCGACACGTTTTTAAGCGGCCAAATGCCACGAAGTCTTGAGAAAATCGCCAACCAGTTTCATGAGTTGGCAAATGTTGTTGGCCTTACCGACCGGGTCGAAAAAGAGTCCACCGACACAAGTCTGTTACCAGTCGCGATCATCGACTGCGGGATGGATCTCGCCCATCCGGATCTCGTTCAAAAAATTGCGTTCGATATCGAAAACGGTCGTCTCACCGGCGCTGGCTATGACTTCATGGGGAATGATCGCTGGGCGAGCGCCAATTTGGTGAATCCAACGCTCTACGCAGTTGCAGCCGAAGAGACTGCTGACGGAAAGCTCACCAACGTGAGTGACGATCCGCTGGGATACTTAGCAAAACTGAACAGCGACTTCATGAAAGACCTTCAGGCGCGAATTGCCGCCGATCCCCATCTCAGCAAATCGCTTTTTAAAAACATCGGCCCACAATCGATGACCCTCATCGGAGCGGTCAACTACGTTGAGCAGCGCTTCTACAGCGATGTTGGTTACAAAAGTGCCTTACGAGACGACTCGTTGATTGATGTGGACACGTTTGAGCGCATGGCAAAAGATCCAGATTATGCAAAAAGAATGAATCGCCAATCGACTGCGGTGATTGCGGGCTACGCGGCCTTACCTTGGACTCTCGATGCGGAGTCGGGCGTACCGAGAGCCGGGTACTTCGATTCGACCGTGAACGAACTCACAATCGGCGACCTCAAATACTCAGACACTTTCCACGAAATCGTCACGCAAGCCGTAACTGATTTTGATCAAAAAACTGGAATACTTAAAAAGCTTAAGACTTTTAAAAAGTTTGCAGCTCTCGCCGCAGGTCCTATGACTCCGATGGAAGGAGAGGAGTTGAACGAACTTTCGCACGCCCTTTATCTCAAGCTCAATGGTCTCAAATCGTTGGATCCGATCTCGAGTCTCGCCGTCACTTTGAAACTTGCCGCACTCAACGAGCCGGCCAACCAGAGCAAAATTATGGCCCGCAATTTTATTCTCGATTCCAAAGCCTATAACGCCGAGCTCGAGAACGAATTTAGCCGTTATGAGGAGATGGTGCAGTACCTCAATAACTCAGGAAGCAAATCGCCAAAGCTTCTGAATCAATTGGCAAGTATCAAAGCGTCGATGGGCCCAATGCGGGAATTGATCAGCTGGTACCGGCAAGACCGAAAACTTGATTCGACTTTTGGCGCCGATCCTCAAGCCGGTTCACCACAGGAGAGCCTGTATCGCCGTTATCTCGCGCGCAATGCGAATCCTTACTTGAGCAAAGATTCAAATTCAGCCGCTCATGGAACGCACACGGCAGGTATTGTAGCAGCTCAGGATGCCAGCATCCGAATCGTGCCGGTTCGAGTTACGACGCAGTCGATGGCGGCAAACGCATCGGAGATCGAAAAAACCAAGGCGCAATTTAAGAAAGACTTCACTGGATGGCTCAAAACGCCCTTGGTTTTTCGCGCTGTCGGAAATGAAATCAAAGATTTAGATGGCTCCAATTTTTCTGACTTTTCGGAAGCAAACCGCACGAAGGTCTCAAACAACATTGCAGAAGCTTTCGCGCAGAAAATTGATCTCGAGTTTGAGCAGGCGCCGCTCGAATTTCAATTTTTGAATGAGGTGACGTCAGCCATTCAGTACGTAGGCCAACGCAAAATTAAAATCGCAAATATTTCGCTCGGCACGAGCTTCAGCGCGGTTCCGGCGTCGCTCTCAAATTTAAGCCAACAAGAGAAGCTGACTGCACTTTTTGATTTCCTGAAATATGAGTATTTTAAATTCGAGATTGGCGCTGCCGTTCGAAAGTACGCACCTCAAACACTTTTTGTCGTGGCGGCGGGTAACGACGGGAAATGGGTTGACGGCCTCTCAAGGAGTGCGCTCCCGATGGATATTTCTTCGCCATTTTTGGCAGCCTTTGAAGACATTCAAAAGGGCGATGTCGCGCCGAACAACAACCTCACCAATATTTTGGCCGTGGGGAGCATAGATCCACAGGGGCGTCTCTCTTCTTTCACGAATATTCTACTTGGCTCAAAAACTCCCTACGTCCTCGCACACGGCGAAAGCATCCTATCGCCGGTTAAAACAACCGATATCGAAGGCGTCACTCAATTGATCGATTCAAATGTGCCGATGCTGCTGAAACCTGAATTGTCTGGCGATGATGTGCTGCTTGCGCCTTTTTTCGAAAGCAAGGTTTCGAAAGATGTGGCTGATGATGACCGATTCTCCCAAGTGCTAGGTGTGAAGACCAGCTATCAGAATGCGACAAAGATTTTAAAGACTTTAGGAGAAGCGATTCAGTTGCATATGTTTTTGAAATACCCAAATCACCGCGCCCGCATGTCGGGAACGTCGATGGCCACCCCGGCCGTCACTGGACTCATGAGCCACCTGATCATCGAAAAGGCAAAGCGCCTTGGTGTTTCGCCGCAAGCCATTTA
>JAYVND010000453.1:0-4541 GCA_043758635.1 Bdellovibrionales bacterium | reverse complement strand
CGGGATCAGCATTACGGGTACCGTCGCGTTTGATGCGTAATTAAATTAATCAATACCTATTGCCCCTCTAATAAGGGGCCTGGAGTATCAGATGGCTTTGAACTTTTTCGCGGATAGAGCCTATTTAACATTCAATGGTATTGAGGTCGCAAACCTTAAATCTTTGAAGCTGACAATCGACGACGCAGTCACACGTGTTGACACGATGTCTCGTGATCACCGCTCGGCTGGTTGGAAAAAGGGAAACCGCAAGGTCTCTGGATCTTTCGAGTTCGACGTGAGAGACGATCAAGCGCAGCCTGATTTGTCTTACCTTTACGGCCAGGCTGGCGTGAACGCGATCTTTCAACTTGGAACAAAGTCAGAGAGATTCTCGGTTTTGGATCTAGTTCAAACCACATCAGATTATTCTGGTTCGGTTGGTGAAACTGGGAAGACAATGAATTTCGAGGCCCGCGACTGCGTGAACGAAAATGGTCAAGCCGTCAATCAGATCATTGGGTTCTAAGTGTACTCTGATCAAGACGCTATTAATCCTCAGGGCTTTACGTCGGCCGAAGATCTTCTTCGTGCCATGCGCAAGGGCAACTCTCAGAAGCTTGAGATTGGCATGGGGGAATTTAAGATTCCCGTCAGGCTTCTCTCTGCTCATGAAGAGGCAACGATTGCGGTGAAAGCCGCTCAGTCTTGTCAGCGCGCAAACCCAACCGGACTTAAGCGCGAGATCTTTGAGGCACAGGCCACGATGATCGCACTCTTGATTGCAGCAACCCTGATCGACAACGCGCCATCTGTGCCGCCTCGGTTTTTTGAGCTACTGACATCTGAAGAGCTCGGGACACTTTACGACGAGTATACGACTTTGAATAAGACCGTGAATCCGAACGTGCAAGACATGAAGGCCGAAGAGATTGCGGTGATCGTGGACGATATAAAAAAAAAGAAGCGAGTCGCGAAAGACTTTTATACATATCAGCTCGCGGCAGTTGGGAAATACTTTTTGCAGGTGATCATTCCAAACTTACCGACGGACAACGCGCCTGGTTCATGATCTTCAACCTGGCTCTAGGGGACACACTTAAGGGCAGGGGTTAGATAGATGGCATCAAATGAAACGGTACAGAAGATAACCATCCAAGTTGACGAGTCGATTGCGGCTCTCAACTCACTCAATGCAAATCTTAAGTCAACCCTACAAGACTCAAATAAAAACCTCACCGATAGCTCAAAGACTTTTCAGCAGAACGAAACCCAGATCAAGAAATGGTCTGAGTCGGCAACTGATGGTCTTAAGAAATACGGCTCGGCTGCACTTGATAATATCAAGCTAGGCGCTCAGGCCCTGACACTTGATCTCGGGCGTACCGCCATTCAGCAAGCCGCAAGCGATGCGGTCAAAACTGCGTTCTCATTCTCAAAAGCTTTCGCTGAAATCAAATCTCGTTCAAACGCATCAGCTCAAGATCTCGAATCGTGGCGCAAGTCGATCAGGCAGATCTCAGTTGATACGACGGCCAACATGGACTCTATGGCTGAGAGTTTTAAAGATATGTTCTCGAGCGTAAAAGATCCAAAAGAGCTCTTGGCCATCATGGATTCGGTCGGCAAGGCAGCAGCAATGGGGGATGGTGATTCCACCAAGGTTTCAAATCAGATTAAAGGATCACTTCAAGATCAAGGTAAAGAGATAACGAAAGCAAACGTCGACGAATATCTCGGCGCATCAGATGTGCTTCGCCGGAAGGGAAAAGACTTCGGGGATTTAAACGCTGCATCTGGAGCGGTGAGCGGAATAAATGGTGCCGATATCGCGAACTCCGGCATGAGCATGCGCCAGGTTGCAAACATACTTGCTGCGTCGACTCAAGCCACCGGCAACCGACAGGGCAGTGAGGCCGTCAAGGCTCTACTTGGCGGTGAGTCAGATTTCAAATCAGCCGTGGGATTATCATCCGGGCTCGGGTTAAAAATGAAAGATGACAAGATTGATCTGTCATCTCTGGGCTCGAAAGATTACAGCCAAAAAGTTATGAGCATGGGCTCGACAGATCAAATACGTCGGCTCGTACTAAAGGACATCACGGGCGCATCTGACCAGGCCGTTCAGGCGTTTCTCAATATCGCAAAAAACGGAGAGTCATTTCGAAATTCACTTAATGAAGCCGCGACCGACACTAAGACGTTCAGTCAAAGCGCGCTTGAAGGTAAGGATAACTTACAGAATGCATACCAAGGATTTGACAACGAGTTAGTAAGCGGCGTCTCGGACATCCTCGGCAAGTTCGAGGACCCGATTAAAAACCTTCTAGGTGGCCACATTGGCGCTGCTGCTGGCGGCGTACCCGGAGCAATCAAAGGCGGACTTGACGGAGCGGCCGACCATCCCGCGCTCGTTGCGGGGGCGATTGCGACTACGATTGGTGGCGGCATGCTGCTCAAGGGCATATTCGGAAAGATTCCTGGTCTGGGTCTTGCGAAGGGAATGGCCGAGGGTCAGGTCGCTAAAAAGATGGGTGCAGAGCCAGTCTTTGTCGTCAACGCATCAGAGATCGGCGACGCGACCGCTGGCCCCGTTGGCTCTGCGATAGGTGCGGGCATGAGCCCATTCGGTGCGGTATTGAGAGCCCTCGGAATGTCTTTCGTTGGAATAGCGGGTGCCGCCGCTGGCGGAGCAGCACTGGGTTACGTCGGCGGAAAGATGATCAATAACTCTCTCGATAAGCACGCAAGCGAGAACTCTTACGGCCAGAAATACAACGCGGTCGAAAAGGGTTTCGCGAAAATCGTACCTGAGTTCCTTGGTGGGGTTTCAAAAGAAGAATATCAAAAGTCATTTATGCCAAAAGTGATCCTAGAAGTTCACGCGGTCGATACAACGCTTAAGATCACGCCAAAGGCCGGACATCTCCAAAAAGACGCGGGGTCTAAGTAATGGCTAACCTACCAACCGCTCCTGCCGCAGCACAAAAGTTTGTAGCGACCGAGTGGAACATCACTGACGGCTCATTCATGGACCTGACGTTTCACGTGGCGATCGCGAAGCGGGATGGCACCTCTGGGTTGATGTCCCATGATATTACTAACGAGCGTCGCCTGCAGGTGTCTGAGAAGCCGCGTGTGGATGGTGCAGAGGTTGAGGATTTCGGTCGCAAGGCTCGTATCTTCACGGCAGAGATCATCTTCTTTGGCTTAAATTATCATGATGAGCTTCGAGCTTTTGAGAAGGTGTTGAACCTAGGCAAGACCGGCGTTCTGATTCTTCCGGATCTTGATGAGGCGGTGTATGCGAAATATCAAAGGCATTCGAGAAAGTCTTCTCACCAAGAGGGCTCATCGACCATGCTCTCGGTCACATGGGTTGAGGATCGCACCAATCAAGTTCTGATCAGCAACCTTGGTCAGAAAGCGAAACTCGCAGACATTCAAAAGAGCGCAAAGGCTGGCTCATCTGAAGATCTTCAAAAATCAATTGGCGACGTTCAGAAATATGCTGATGCGGCTCAAAAGGCATTGAGCGGCAACTCCTATCTCAATTTGATTTCAAAAGCTGAGAATCAAATCGTCAGTGCAACTAATGCGGTCAACACCGCTCTCAACGCCCCAAGACTTTTAAGGCAAGATATCATCTCAACGAGCCAGAGGCTGGCTGGTGAGCTATCGAACCTTCAGGCGACGATGAAGGGGCTTCAAAACCTATCTAGCCTTCTCTCGCTCGCGTTCCTTCTCCCGTCGGTCGCGCCTGAGTATTCGACGGTTGGAATGATTGATTTTAAGACAGTCGATCAGCCGATTGCCACAACGGTCAGCGGCACAAGCATCGTAGTTCAAGCGCCGAGCGTGCCGACTCCAAACGTGCAATCATTCCCTCAAGCGACAACAATGGTCAGCGGATCGAGTGATGTCATTGCTACTCAGAACAAGAAGCTCGAATCAACGACCAAGGGCAATACCGAGGACGTTTCGAAAGCCGTCGTTCAACTTGTGAACTCAGTCAAAGATCTGTTGACCATTATCAGGGCCGATTCAACCAAGCTTGTGATGACAAACGTGCAGACAACTCTTCTAGAGGTTTGTTTCTTAAATGCCCTGACGGTCTCTGACATTGATCGCATTTATCAGATGAACACTGGCCTGACTGACATCTTAAATATTCCACCGTTTACAGTGATAAGCCTGTGAGCGATTTCAAGCCTACGATCTTTACTAATTTTATCAACCGAAGATACGGTAGCGTCATTCAGACGATCCCAACGGTGAATCGCTTATCGCTTCACAAAGATATTCGGCAGTTCACCGATACCTTCGATTTTGATATCAGCTACCGTTTGGATGATAAGATTGATCTGCACTCACATGACTTCGTTGAGTTCTATTTCATGCTCAACGGGCAGAAATTTCAGATTGGGTGCGGTTTCGTCGAAGATTTCGTGAGCGAGACATCGCCTAACGGCCATCACTTCCAGGCAAATGGCAGAGACTTCTTAGGCCACCTATTCAACATTCCGTTTCAAGAAGCGTCGCCACTCAAAGAGACGACCATG
>JAYVND010000452.1:0-4541 GCA_043758635.1 Bdellovibrionales bacterium | reverse complement strand
AGATGGATGCGTCTCTTTTGGCGAAGAACATGGGAACTCTCGCCCTGCTCACAAGATTGCACCTTCGGCCTTATTTTTTTCGCAAACTGAGTGTTCAGTGGCTGAGCCGCTACGCTGACTGCCTGGAGATTTCCATCGAAACTTTAAAAAACTATCATGGGGGTGATGATGGACTTGATTAAGCACGACGATCAACACGGCCCACTGAGCGCCGAATTTCAACACTATCAATCGGCCCATTGCGAATCTGGCACCACCAGCAATCTTTTGCGCCACTCTGGAATCCCAATCAGCGAGGCCATGGCATTCGGAATCGGTAGCGGCATCTTTTTTCTGCACCTTCCGTTTGTGAAGGTCATGAACTTGCCACTCACCAGCTACCGCTCATTCCCGGGCACGATTTTTAAAAAAGCGTGCAAACGTTTGGGCATTGCCTATAAATATGAAACTTTTCGCGATGCCGTGGTCGGCACCGAAGCACTTGACCAACACTTGAAAGAGAACCGCGCCGTCGGTCTTCGAAGCAATATTTTTTGGCTTCCGTATATTCCCGAATCGTTTCGTTTTCAATTCAATGCCCATAGCTTTGTAGTTTATGGAAAACGAGATGACCAAACATATTTGGTGAGCGACCCAATTTTAGAAACAGTTTCGGCTTGCGCCTCCCGCGCTTTAACCAAAGCGCGTTTTTCAAAAGGAGTATTGGCGCCAAAGGGATTGATCTTCTATCCGTTGCCGGTTCAAGCCCAAAAGCTGTCGCTCGAGCGCGCTATTCATCAGGGAATCCGCGAAACTGTCAATCGCATGCTCTTTACGCCACTTCCCTTTGCAGGCGTTCGCGGCATTCGTTTTCTGAGTCGTCAAATGTCGAAATGGCCAATAAAATTAAAAAACCTCGACGCGCAAAAACTCTACCTCGCCAACGTCGTTCGCATGCAAGAGGAGATTGGCACCGGAGGAGCAGGGTTTCGCTTTCTGTATGCGGCTTTTCTGCAAGAAGCATCGATCGCTTTAAACAACCCGATTTTACTTGAAGCGAGTCGTGAAATGACCGACGCGGGAAATGTGTGGCGCGAATTTGCAACACTCTCAGCAAGATTCTGCAAAGATCGGCTCCCGGGAGATTTCGAACAGATCCCACAACTTCTCATGAAGATTGCCAATCTGGAATCAGCCATCTACTGGAAACTTCGGAAGCACTATGTCTGATTCATGCGTTTCTCAATCACCCGGTCCCCCTAACGACTCTTCTCTTTGCGTCGACATTCAAGATCTCACGATCGAGTATCGTGGAGCGCTGAAGCCGGCGCTCCAAAACCTCAGCCTTAAAATTGCGAAGGGTAAATTCTTCGGCTTGCTCGGACCTAATGGCGCAGGCAAGACCACGCTGATTTCGTTTTTGTGTGGTCAACTCGACGGTCAGTACAAATCGGCGCTTATCATGGGTCACGATCGCAAGGCCATTCGGGATTACAAGAGAGGCCTAGGCTATGCACCGCAAGAGATCGCGCTTTATCCGATGCTATCGGCACGCGAAAATCTCAAATTTTTTGCGAAAATAATGAATGTTAATAAAACCGAAATCGAGCGCGTGCTCGATTGGGTTGGACTCACTGATCGTAGCGAAGATCTCGTGGGAGAGTTGTCAGGAGGCATGAAGCGTCGGCTCAATCTCGGCGTGGCCCTTCTCAATCAGCCCAAACTTCTGATTCTCGATGAGCCGACAGTGGGCGTAGACCCTCAATCGCGCAATTTTATTTTCGAACGAATTCAAGAGCTCAAAAAAGATGGCACCACGGTGATCTACTCGACTCATTATCTGGAAGAGGTGGCTCGCCTGTGCGACGACGTGGGAATCCTTAATCACGGCCAGATCGTGATTTGCGGGAGCAAAGAATCTGTTATCGGCAGTGAAGATCTCGAGCGCCGTTATCTCCAGTTAACGGGAACGGCGGTCGAACAGTGAGAATCGTAGCGATCTTTAAGAACGAGATGAAGATTCTTTTGCGCGACCGTCAAGCATTCGGTCTTTTGTTTCTGATGCCGCTCGCATTCATTCTTTTTTTATCGCTCGCCCTCAACGACGTTTATCTCGCCAAGGTTGGAAAACGGCTTTCGCTCGATTTGATTTCGACTGAGTCCTGCTCCAATTTAAAAGAGGACATCTGCGCGCAGCTTCTGATGGAGATGAAAAACTTTCCATATGAAATTTCATTTAAAAATAGATATCTCGATTCAGACCATGCAGACCTCGTAGTAGTTTTGCCCCGGCATTTCGAAGAAACGATTACAGCACTTCAACAAAAACGGCGACTCACGCCGGAGCAGCAGGTCACCTTGATTTTTGAGCCCACGCTCGATCAATCGTTCCGGGCCCTCGTCAGTGGACATCTCACGATCGCTCTGCAATCGGTCTTACTTTCAATTGTGAAAAACTCGGCTCCCGATATTGCTGGTGGAGACGACAAAATTATGAAGATGGTCACATCGATTCCTGACGGCCATCAGTTGGGTTCCATCGTGGTTGAAAAGGCGCGCGGGGGATTTATTCTCCCCAACCCGATTCAGCAAACGGTCCCGGCTTGGGCGCTCTTCGGAATGTTCTTTATCGTGATTCCGCTTTCGAACAGTATGATTCGCGATCGTCGTTTCGGAATTTTTAAACGTCTTTTGAGTTTCCCGATTACTCGCGGGGAACTTATTGCCGGAAAAGTGTTTCCGTTCTACGTCATCAATATCCTGCAGTTTGTGGTGATGTTTTTGGTGGGCCTTGTCGTTTTACCGCAGATCATTCATCTCAAACTCGCACTTGATTTTAGCTTTGCAGCGCTTGTCATTGTAACTCTTGCCGCCGCCGCCGCCGCAACTGGGTACGGATTGATGATTGCGACGCTCGCTAAATCACCCGAGCAAGCTTCGGCCTTTGGCGCATTGAGCGTTGTTATTCTAGCGATTATCGGTGGCGTCATGATCCCACGCTTTGTGATGCCGGGCTTTATGCAAACAATCGCTCAAGTTTCGCCGATGTACTGGGGGCTTGAAGCGTTTCAGGATGTGATGGTGAGAAAAGCAGCCATGCCGATCGTACTATTTAAATCGATGGTGTTGATGGGATTTTCGTTTGTTTGCTGTTCGGTGGCTTTCATCAAATTTCGTTGGAATGAAGGCTGAGGCAGAGACTTAGGATGAAAGCGGATATGGAAAAAGAAAATCACGCCACTGAAGAACGTAAGCAGCTCATTCTCAATTTAAAAAGATGCGTCATTGAAGAGTGCAATGCGCTCAAAGTCACGCCTGCTGAAATCGGTGATGACGAGCCCATTATCGCAGGCCCCGGCGCACTTCAGCTCGACAGTCTTGATGCCGTCGAACTTGTCGGCATGATCGAGCGCAACTTCGGAATCAAACTCGACAATGCCGGAGACGCTCGCAAAGTTCTAAAGTCCTTCAATGTCCTTGCGGACTTTATCGAGACTGGCGCAAAGCGTGAAAAGATTGCGGCGTTTATCGCGAAATTTCCATAGTATCCGGGCGATCTGCAACTTAAACTCAATCATCTAATGCGAGTGAGCTGACTTTGCGCCGTTCAATTTTGAGCTTGTGACTACAAACTCCTGCAGATAACTCTGTTTCAGAGTTGAATATGAAATCCATGCCGCGTGTGAAACAGGATCAATCGCAATCGTATGCGCTCCCGCTGGTGCTGCCACCCCACCTTCAGACTTAAACTGCTTGTTCTCGCTCAGCGTTGCGGTGATTGCACCTTTCCCGGAACTCAAAATGCGCGAGGGGCCAGGATCGAATGCAATCTGGTCGACATTCATTGCGACTTCACTTGTACTTTTCACTTTTCCACTTGCGAGATCGATAGCGACAATCTTGCCGTTGCGTCCGGCAACGTAGGCGAGCCCACGCTTCGAATCGATGACAAGCCCGTGGGGCGCCTGGACCGGCCGTGTGCTCCAAGTCGCATCTATAGAATTTGATATAGGATTTATTTTAATCAATAGATCTTTGTCTTTAATGTTCACGTAAACTCGATCTGTTGCGCCGTCATATTCGATCACTTCTGGAACGCCTGGAATTTTGATCGTTGTTATAACTTTTGCCGAGGCTGGATCAATGACCCAGATATGATCGCCATCGTCTTGAGCTGCATAGATCATTTTGTTTTTTGAATCGTAAACAAGGGCATCAACTTCACCATCGACTGGCACTGTGGCTTGAATTGCAAAAGTGGTCGCATCAACGATCACGACTCTCTTTTCGCCCGCGTCTCCAACAAAATAGCGAGGCATGGCTGGGTCCACGGAAACACCTTGAGCCTCGCCCACTTCGATTGACTTAATCAGTTCGCCTTTCTCAGAATCAAGAATCTCTAAGGTTTTAGCCTCTTTGTGTGCCGCGAGCACTCGCCCACGCTCAGGATCAAAGGTCATGAAGTCAAATTTCCCCGGATTTCCGGGAACCTCGATTTTACGCCCCGATACCAGTGGGACTTCGATACTCTTAAAAAGCGAAACATGGTTAGGTATGAGCTT
>JAYVND010000451.1:0-4548 GCA_043758635.1 Bdellovibrionales bacterium | reverse complement strand
CGACCTAAGTTCGGCTAGGTTTGGCCTAGATCCGGCAGCATCCACACGAACGCATTTGATCGGAGTTTTGCAATGAACGCATGGCACGACGTCAGTTTTGGCGAAGATTCACCCGAAATCGTGACGGCAATTATAGAATGCCCCGCTGGTTCTAAAATGAAGTATGAGCTCGACAAAGACTCAGGCCTTGTGAAAGCCGACCGCATGCTCTCAAGCAGCGTTCGTTATCCGGCGAACTATGGTTTCATTCCGCGCACCTATTGCGATGACAAAGATCCTTTGGACATTTTGGTGCTAGGCCAAGAGCCTGTTGTTCCGCTGTGCTTAATGCATGCCCGCCCAATTGGCGTGATGCGCATGATTGACGGCGGCGAAGGCGATGATAAAATCATTGCGGTTCATTCGGACGATCCAGTATGGCGCGACTGCCGCTCGCTGAAAGATGTGGCTCCGCATATCATTCTCGAAATTCGTCAGTTTTTCTTGGACTACAAAATTTTGGAAAAGAAAAAAACTGTTGAAATCACTGGCATCGAAGACGCTGAGGCGGCTCGCGCTTGCGTTCTCGAATCGATTGAGCTTTACAAAAAAACCTTTCCTAAAAAGTAAGCGGTTTTATGTCAGAAACAAAGTCGGGAGTCGTCAAGACTTCAGCAGCAAGCGTTAACAGCGGCGTCGAGCAACCTCCGGAAGCGAAAGCGAAACCTAATCTTCGCAAGCTTCAAAAATTGCGTGTTCGTCAAGTGCGTGATTACAATCCGCAGATTCGCGAGTTGATTCTAGAGTGCGACGACCCAGCAAAATTCTCTTTTAAAGCTGGCCAGTTCGTGATGCTTCACGTGCCGGCCGAACCGAAAGCTTTGCTCCGCGCATATTCCATTGCCTCCGATGACCGAGTAAAAAACGGCTACCGGTTGATCTTCAAACACGTTGAAGGCGGAGCCGCATCGCAGTTTGTTTGGACTCTGAACGGAGGCGAAACACTGGAATTCACCGGACCCTTCGGTCGCGTGCTCTTTAAAGAACCTCCGACAGAGCAAGTGGTGTTCCTGAACACTGGCTCTGGAATTTCTCAACATTTTTCGTTTATTGAATCCAATGTCGAAAAGTATCCAGACCTCAAGTACCGCCTCTTTTTTGGCGTACGTACCGAGGCCGATATTTATTACGTCGACGAATTAGAGCGATTGAAATCAAAAGCCAAAGATTTCGAATTTCATTTCGTGCTCTCACGTGCAGCGACCGACTGGAGCGGCAAACGCGGTTATATTCAGCACTTCTTGCATGAGCTCGAACATGAGAAAATTCCAACGACATTCTATCTTTGCGGTAACGGCGCGATGATTAAAGATGTAAAAGCAGCACTCGCAGAGACTGGATTCAATCCAGCAAATATTTTGTCAGAGGCATTCGACTAAGATCGCGCGATTTAGGCCGTGAGTGTTCGTCTTCAACGTGGCCGCGAGGCTTGAAGTTCAAAGTAAATAAAATTCGAGGCCATGTTCGATCGAGATCGTCACATCATGCATGAGCTGTCTCAAATTGAGGCGGCTTTGAAGTTCCTCAAGCCCAACTTTACGTTTTCTTCCTAGGTGCCGATAGACTCAAGATAGACTTCTTATGTCTATTTGGAGGAATCAGAATGAGCAATTTCCAATTCAGCAGACGGATGATTGTACGAGCTTTTTCCAGCTCAATCATCGGTTGTATTTTTTGCGTGTCGCTCGCGGTTCATGCGCAGTCGACGACATCACTCACTGCCACGCAAACACCCGCGCTCGACGATGCTAGTCAGAGAGCGATGACGCAAACTCAGGATTTACTCAAAAACCAAGCGGAGCGTGAAAAGTCGTTGGCGTCTCCTGATGCCAGAAAAACCGATCAACAAGTGAAAGATTTGATGGGTTCAGACACGCAGGGCGCTTACGACCTGGCGGCAGAAATCTTCCCGACTCTCGTAAACGAGAATGGTGGAGATCCGATTAAAATGCAGGCGACTTTGAGCCAAATGATGAAGAATCCGGAGACAATGGCGTCGAAACTCACACCTGCACAGATGGCAAAGCTCAAAGATCTCGCGAAGAGCGTTGAAGCTCGCCAACCAGCAAACAACGCTCACTAATTCCCACACTCGACCTGAGTCCTGAGTCAGAGGGTCCTAGACTGCTTTATCTTGCCCCAGACTCTGCCGATTAAGAGAATTGTATTTTAACTTTCAAAGCTCCCGATCGCCGCTCGTAGCAGACACGAAAACGGATCGTGGATCGATGTCGGAATTTGTGAATCACCCAAATTGGATGACCTCAGCGTCCGACACCCCTTAAGGAAGCGTTGCATGGGAATTAGAAATCGAAATTTTGTAGCATTTTTCCTGCTCAATGCATCTCTCAGTCTTTTAGGTTGTGCGAGTGAACCCGGGCCTGACTTGACTCCAAAAATTGAAATTAATTCTGGAAAATCTTTTTCGCAAATCAGTCGCACGCACCGCGATCCTTACTTTGAAGAACTTGTCAGAGCGGGCGGTCACGATCCACAGGTGATTGAAAATCATTTGAGCTTAAAGCTTGCGCAAATTGTTAACGGCTTTCAAATTGCGCGAAACGCACTTGGCGAATTCGATCAGCGGGTGAAGAAAAGTTCGACCGGTAATTTTATTGCCACCACCAACGATCCTGCTCTTCTCTCCCGGCTCGAAGGCGCTGACACATACCGTGCAATTGCAAATGAGCAGTTGGTTTCCGACATTCTTTTTCTCGAGAGCCTGGCCGACGGAACAACGAGCTCAAGCGACGATACGAGTTTGACGTCGATGCCGACGTCGGTGCCGACTTCGACTTTGAGTTTGACGCCGACCTCGAGTCCCAGTGTAAACGCTAGCGCTAGCGAGACTATAAACTGGCTGGTTCAACGCGGGCAACAACTCACACCCGAGCAGCATCTTGCGCTGCAGCCGTTTGCCGAGGAGCTCAATGCTCTAGCTCCAAACCCAGCCTCAATCTCGAAAATTCATGACGCCTTCTTCTTGTCAAAAGACCGTCTCGTTGCGATCGAGCGCAATTCTGATGTTCAAAAATCATTGGCGCGAAATGGAGAATCTGCGCTTGCCCATGCGGATCAGGAACTTAAAAACTGGATTTCTCATTTCGCGAAGGCGCGTCTCGATGCGCAAAATGAGTTTGAATATTATCCAACCGTCGTCGGCCGCAAGCACCGTACCTCACTTCGCATGATTGCATCTGAATCACCTTTGAGCTCAGCTTCAGCTCGTGCAGCTAATTCAGCGAGTCGCCACGAAAAGCCCCTCCGCCCGCTTACCGCTCGCGCGCTGAACGAGAACGAATTTGTTCTCATCTATTCTGGCAAACTTCGGAGCTCGGCAAGTCTTCGCTTGATCTCAGACCTCAATCGCCAGAAACGCTCGGCCACCTTCTTCTTAGACAGCGAAGATCTTGCAAGTGCGCAAAAATCAGAGTACTGGCCAGCGGGGCTTCAATCGTCGACCAACTTAACTTTCGCCACACAAGGAAATTCAGAAACTCCTCCTTGCCTGCAAGGGAATGGTGAACTCGAGCGCTCGATGGTCCTCGGTCGCAGCACGCTCGAAAATCTGAGTCTCCCCGTTGCTCCATTTCTGCGACCGGGATTTGATGCTGAATCTGGACGCGTCGGAAAGATTGCGCACGGCCAGCATCTGAGACTTGTTCGAACCAATATTGCATCGTTTGATCAAATCGATTTTGATGCACGCCGAATTGCTGAGCGGGTCGCGACACAGATTTCTAAATTAAAATCAGGGCTGATCGAGTTTCACGCGAACTCACCGCGCTCAAGTGAAATCGAGGCGGCGCTTGGACAACTCGTTGATGAGAATTTTCACAAATCAAAGTCCGCTCCGCGCTTTGTCGCGCTCTCCTCTAAACTAGGAGAAGAATGAAATGAAATTTTCCGTTTTGATCCGCTCGCGCATCTTACATTGCTCACTCGTATTTGGATTGATTTTGACAAATGCTGGCCCTGCGCACGCGAAATTTCAAATGACCAAAGCATCAAGTTCACGACGTAAGATCCCCAAGGTTTCACTGCACGAAATTCAAATTCTTGATTCTCAAATTCAGGCGCTCAATTCGCCCATCGACACGAACCTTAATTCGCCCATTGAGAAAAGACTCGACCGAACTGCGACCACCGAGAGCAGCAAGAGCGCGACCGCTGAGACCCAGCCAGCCTGCGCTATCGATGCCAAAACCAGAGAGTCGATGCTTTCAGTTAAACGCCAAATCCTTGATCAGAAGATCGCTGACTTCGTCGCTCCGAAAATCCACGCGCAAGGGAGTATCTCAATTGCCGACTCATCATGGCCTAAAGAGTGTGCAAGGAATTGCCACTGCGCAGTCTACAAATCAATTCTAGAAGCTGCGGGCTCCGAGCGCCTGAGCGAAAATGATCGACGCACTTATCAAAAGCTCACGGATCTCGCCATGAACCAGCCGGTTTCAGAACGGGCTGAGTGTGCGCGAGAAGGTCTCAAAGAGATTTGTAAACTGGAAA
>JAYVND010000450.1:0-4548 GCA_043758635.1 Bdellovibrionales bacterium | reverse complement strand
TCGAGTGGGCAACGTCATGACAATGGAGTGGAGTTTAAAGGCGTGGTACGCGCTCGGCTACAATGAGTCGAATCAAGATTTGCAACGCTACCGAGGGGTTTACGAGGCGGAGATCATGCTCTCGCAAATTTTCCCGAGCTTTTTGGATCAAGGTGACGTGACGTTGCGAATTTACCCCGGTGGTCCCTCGACGGTCGACCCGCTGCGAGGCGGGCAGGAGTTGACCTTCCGCACGAAGATTCGTTGGTCACCCGTTTTACCGCTTCTTATGGCGCAGATCTTTCACGGTTACGGTGAAGACCTGACCGATTACAAAATCAGCCGATGGGGCATCCGCGCCGGTTTCGGATTTTAATTTCAAGCATCACGCATCAAGCTTTAGGCTTTAGGCTTCGATCACGAGTCCCTCGGCCTGCATAATTTTAAGGGCATTGCTGGTCGGGCAAGGGCCTTTGTGCAGGCGGTAGTAAAAGATCATTTTTCCATTCTCAAAATTTTCGCGGAAGTGCAGATTTTCGATCGCGTTGTCACCGCTTTCGAGTTTCACCAGATCAAGATCGTGAGTTGAAACAAATCCGAAGGCTGTCGCTTGTGCCGCAAGCTGCTGAATCACGGATTTACTTCCGATATGTCGCTCGCGGTTGTTTGTTCCGCGAAAAATCTCATCAATCAAATAAAGGGTCGGCTGCCTTGACTGGGTGGTGAGCAAGACTTCTTTGAGCCTGCGGACTTCGGCGTAAAAGTAAGAAAAACCATCACGAAGCGAGTCAGACACCTCGATGCAAGTCTGAATCTTGACAGGCATCGTTGTAAGATCACGAGCGAACACGGGAGCTCCCATTTGCGCAAGCATCTGATTGACACCAATGGTGCGCAAAAAAGTGGATTTGCCTGCCATATTCGATCCTGTCAAGAGACCGCAGTGCTTTTCCGAATCGAAACTAAAATCGTTTGCGACGACCTTGTCGCGCGCGATCAGTGGGTGAAAAAGCCCACGCATCGCAACCAAACTAAAATTCGGAATTTGATTGGAGCTTTCTAAAAATTTTGGGTAGTGGCGTGTTTGGTAGCGATCTAGAATCAGGAGACTGCCGAGAGCTTCAAATTCAGAAAGCTCTGCAATGCAGTTTGGAAGTGTGCGCATGAGCGCTTTTCGTTCAAACTCAAGCGCGAAGTTACCGACCATCCTCCAAGGGAGAAAAACATTGAGAATCATGGCAAGTAGCGGATTGGTATCGACACCCAACACGGCCATCACCCATGCGAGACGTCGCGACGCTCGTGCCGGATTTCGCAGAACAGTTGCCGGAAAGAGTGCCCGCAGTTTAGAATTGAGTTTGTGTTGTCGCTCAAGGCGTGCAAATACGGGCTCAAGAACAGAGAGATGAAGCTCAAGATCAACTGCGTGTTTAAAAGTTGATCCCGTTTCACCAATGGCCCAAAAGTTAAAAGTCGAAAAGATCACGAGCGGCAAGAGTGGTGACGGGCCAAAGCCCAGTCCCCAGGCACCAAAGCTGACCATTGCAGCGAGCCAGATCACAAGATCAATTGTAAAATTACGGCGGAAAGATTTCGGCAGAAAAGGTTGCGTGATAAACTCAAGGAGTTGATCCGATTTAAGTTGATGGAGATCCGGATTCTCGATTCGAGCTTGCTCCGCAATCAAGGTGATTCGCGTGTAGGGCCAGGTGCAGCCGCGCAGAGTTTGAATTTGATTTTGCCTGCGCGTGAGGATTTCAACTGAAGTCGGCTCGGGATCTAACCAAGTCAAAATGCGGCGCAAGCCGTGTTGTGTGAATGTCTCGTTGATTAAACTTAAGAGTGAGTGACTACCGAGCACTCCCAGGTCAGCAATGCTATCGAGCCGTTCTTTAAGTTTTGGGTTTGCCTCAGATAAGACATCCGATGCATCAAGTTCTGCCGCGCCTTCGAGAGGCAAACCGAGTGCGCGTCGTTGCTGGCGTTGATAGAAAGTCTTGAGGCCGTTCAATCCTTGGGTAAATCTGCGGTGCTGTCTCGTCACGCGCACTTCGATTGGAAACAGAATTAGAAAAAGAGGAACGGAGAAGTATTCAAGCCCCCATGAAGGTTTTGTAGTGCCAATCCCGAGCAAAATAAAAAAAATGCCGACAGTCCAAAGGCGGAGGTTCTGTGCGCGCGTCAGCTTTTCGCTGCTCACCGTGAGAACTCTGTCAAGTTTGGCGATTCGTCTCGCAAACTCTTGCTTCGTGAACGGCACTTGAAAGTCAGCCATTGATTTTGAAGTTGCGAGAACAACGGAGCTCGGTAACTCAACCGACGTCCCAGTGGAATGCGTGGTGCTTGCAGAACTAAGATCTGCTTCAGTGAATGAGCCTTCTATTGAACGGCTGGTCTCATCGTTTGAATTTGTCATCGATCCTCGCTTGCTGAATGGCATTGGCCTTTGACCCCTTTCGGGTCCAGTGCCATCATTTGATCGGTTCGTCATCGTTTTGGCAAGCCGCAGTCGGGCTCACCGCATACAGCTCGGTTGGTGTTTGATGTCTTCCGCAGGTGATCTGTTGTTCACGCAAGTGGTGCGAGAAAAGAAGGCAGATTTTGGTCAAAACTAAAGTAAAACCTGTCGAGAATCCGTCTGCGCTTAAACATCTTTTTGATGTTGGGTTGATGTTGGGTTGATGAGGCGCATGGCAAAAGGGCTGATGCGCGCTCAATCAGAGTTTGATCGTGCCGTTTTCCTGAAAGACGCCCAATCCATACTCTCGCTCGAGATGAAAGATCGGGTTCGATTTATTCGTGACCGACTGCGGGCATCACTTCCGCAGAAATACAGTTATGCCCTTAAGCTTCTGATGAAGTATCTCATTGCTGACTCGTCCGGCTTGAGTGGATTTAAGCTTTGGCCTGTAAGTGAATTTATTCAAACCTTTGGGCCTATTGATGCGGAGCCGATTTCTAATCAACGCTCACCAGATGAAACGACAAAGCTGCTAACAAATACGCCTCTAACAGAAATGCTTCCAACAAAAAAGCATCCAGTAAGGAAGCTCTCAGCCCAGAAATTTCCAAGAAAAAAGTACGTCGCGGTTAACTTTGAGTTGAATCAATCTTTCGAGGCGCTTGCGAAACTCACTCTGCTCTTCACATCAGAATTTGCAGTTCGGCCTTTTTTAATGCGGTTTTAAAAGGAGACGCTCCTTTGGTTGCTCGAACTGACGAAATCGGCGGATAAGAATCTTCGTCGCTTGGCATCGGAGGGAAGTCGACCCAGACTTCCCTGGGGTCAGAGGCTTGTTCGTTTTGTACAGAACCCGGATCATACGGCCCAGATATTGGAAGCACTGAAGTTTGATCAGGAACTCTATGTGCGAAAGAGCGTTGCGAATCACTTAAATGACGTCGCAAAAAATCATCCCGAGTGGGTCATCGCCCGTTTAAAAAAATGGAAGTCGGAAGCCGCTAAAAGTAAGGGCGCGGGCGCGGGCGCGTCCCGAGCTTTGGCATCAAAAAGGAGTGAGTTGATCGCAGAAAATATCAAAAATATTGATTGGATTGCGAGACATGCACTGCGCACACTCATTAAACAAGGTTTACCTCAAGCGCTTGAAGTCATTGGCGTGACAGATGCCAATAAAATTTTGATCCGACAGTTTCGTTTTCAGCCTGAAGTAGCAAGGATCGGAGGAAGTTTAGATTTCGAATTTGATTTGATCTCCGAGCATAGCGAAAACCAAAAACTCGTGATCGATTACGTGATCGATTTTGCACGAAGGGGCGAGCGTCGAAGTCAAAAAGTTTTTAAGCTCAGAACCTTCACAGCTGCGTCTAATTCGAAAACGAGTTTAAAGAAATGTCATTCACTCAGAGTTATAACCACCCGCAGGTATCATACGGGCGCGCATCGGCTAGAGATTCAGGTGAACGGGAAAATTTTAGCTGGTACCGAGTTCGAAATTGCGTGAATCGCGAGCGTATTCTGTATGGTTTCGATTCGTTTGCGAAATTTGCCGCAAGTTTACGGTCTAAAATTTCATTTAAATTACATACCATGCGATTTTAAGGAAATTTTCGAGCGAATTGAGTCAAGATGCCGTCATGAGCACCCTGCCAAAGAATCAATTTGCTAATAGCTGTAGTCTTATCAGTCGCATTATCAGTCGCAAAATCGGTCGCGTTTTCAGGCACGTAATGACGCACGCAATCCGTCCCGTTGACAGCCATGTTGACAGGCACGTAATGCGTTTGGGCTTGGCCCGTTCCTGCAGGTTTGCAGCCTTCACCGCCGTTTTTGGTGTTTCGCTATTTTCATTAATTTTCATTTTGAGCTTGCTCACGACGAGTTCAAACGTGGCAGTTGCAGAGTCTGAGTCGTCGCAAGTCAGCGGAGCGCAGGCGGGCCAACGGTCTTCAAGCGCCGGTCGACAAAACGTGCTCTCGTTGCTGAATAGGTCCTTTTCTAAACCGTCTTTCTCGTCGGCCTCCGTATCTACTTCAACAGCAGGGGTTCCGACTGTTCATTCGACTCACTCTCAGCCGACGGCAAAAGCTGATGGGGTTGCGAGCATG
>JAYVND010000449.1:0-4591 GCA_043758635.1 Bdellovibrionales bacterium | reverse complement strand
AATTAGAATTCCTTCTAGCTCAGGAAATCCACGCGCTCTCTTTGTCGATCAGTATTCAAATGTGGGGATCGGTTTTAACTCTCTTCCCCCGGCAGGTCTTCAATCGGCGCTCCAGGTAAAAGGAAGCATCACATTGTCGGGAGCAGGAACCGTTGGAACGGCACTCCTCCCGTGGGACAATGTTTACGGCTGGAACATCACGAATCTTTCGGACCGAAGAAAGAAGAAAGAGATCGAACCTTCAGAATTAGGTTTGAAGTTTGTCTCTCAATTGAATCCCGTAACTTACCTTTGGAAGAACGGGCCTGATAGTGATCGGCATTTTGGCTTGATTGCGCAAGAAGTTGAGGAGCAAATTCGGAAGTCCTTGAACCTGCACCAAGGCGAGCCGATTCCTATCGTCGAACACAATTTGAAAACCGATTCTTACGGAATACGTTATTTCGAGCTCATTTCACCAATCATCGCATCGGTGAAAGAGCTGCTCGCCATCTCCGAGAAACAGACGACGAGGGTGCAGCAGCTCGAGGATCGGCTTAATGCTGTGGTCGTCGAGAACGCCAATATGAAGTCTTACTTTTGCTCAACGGACCCTAACGCACCATTTTGTAGTCAAAAAAGTTCAATCCCTGTGCAAAGCCAGACACTAGATAACTTACAAAATGGGTCACGATGATGCAGAAAAAATCAGACCAGTTGATTAGACGTACGCTTATAAACAAACGAATTCAGCTGAGTTTGGTTGCCTACACCGTTGTTGTCATCGTCATATCCACTGTCTTTAGCCATTTTAACTTTTGGGTCTCCCAACAATATATTGCAACAGTCGGGGAGAAGCTCGCGCTTCCTTTTTGGATCGTGGTTTTTTCCGCAGAAGGGCTTACTTACGTAGCGCTCATACTTTTCTTATTAGTTTTGACCAATCGCTTCGTCGGGCCAATTTACCGAACGCAACGCTACTTAAGGGAAAACGAAAACAATCTTAATTCTCTCAATCCTCTGACTTTCAGAAAAAATGACAATTTCTCGGAGCTAGCTGAAGAGCTCAATAAATTTGTGGCCAAAAGGGTCTCAGCAAATCACGCGTTCGACTCTCGCACAGAAGGCAATTCAACTGAATCCGCTGGTTCAAAAGATGAAAACGGCAGAGAGTAAAACTATTGAGTCGAAGCATTCGAATTAATTCTTACCAAACGGCATCAAGTATGTAACGACTTGAACGATGGTATCAGCCGAGGATTCATCTGAAAGCCAACCAATAATTTCATCTTGAAAGTTTCTAATTCTTTTTTTGAGCTCTGGAATTCGCTCAGAGGTGATTGGAATGTGCAAGAGGCCCAACTCGAGCGAGGGATCTTTAAGCAATTTTAAACTTTTCGACCAGATTTTCAAAGTTTCCGCATGATGCATTTGCGCCGGCCGCATTTAAGGGGCGTGATGAAGTTCGCGCGTTTTTTTAGAATTAAACTCAAAGTGTTTGAAGAAAGGCCGACTGACTTCGTTTTTAGACTCGATTTTCCTTTGTCGCCATACCGCCGGCAGTTGATTGCGCAAGTCACGCTCACGGGGAACCGACTGCTTTTGATAGCGGATCTTCTCTTGAGGCTTCACTGATGGAGTGCGATACTCTTGATCACTGAAAAAACACGGAGGCTTGCATGGCGCTTAAGACATTGCTTTTAATTTTGCTCTCATCTGCGAATTCATTTGCCACTCTACCTTGTGAGAGTGTTTCAAACTCAAAGCCGGAATACGATTCACAACACAAATTAACTGGCTGTCGCCTCTCGTCAGTTGAAGCTGACTCTATTTACGCAAAGCTGGGACTCAAGGTCGGCGACCTCGTAAAGCCTGAGCCGACGCAAGGCACGAAAACAATGGAGCTCTACAACTCCGGCGTTTCTGATAAATAGGCTCGTTAAATATTTTGCCTCTATTCAGAGTTTCTATCCAGGGTCTCGAGTCAGGGCCTTTGGGTAGCAGAATTTGGCGTACAATTGGGAGCTCAAGATAACGATAAAAGTGTGCATCGTCGAATTCATTTAATGCTTAAGAATTCGGTTTGATGGAACCCCGGGATATCGGGACTGAATTCGTGATGCTTGGGAATCGGGAGGCACTCGGCCCGATATTTGCGTTAAGGCTTACCATGCGAACTGTTAAAACACTCAGAACACAGATTGGTAGCACCATTTCGATTTTATGCCTCCTAAGCGTAATGGGAGCGGTGCCAATTGCCGCGCTGGCCGAAAATTCGCAGTGCGTGTCGATATTTCAGTCAGATGACCACGCATTAAAGTCGACGGTACTCAAAAAAAGCTTCGAGCTCGGCGCAAAAAATTTTGATTCTGCGGAGCGAACTGCACAAATGATCCTCGCTCTTTCGGAACGAGAGCAGAATGAATGGCTTGGGGCAATCGGAGAAATCTACCGGCAAATTCCTAAAAAGAATCCGAATCCGTTGGCCCAATGGAGTATTGGAGGCCGCAGGCTATTGGACAGAATTCTTACGCGCACGGAGCGAGTGGACATGAAGTTCGCTTCGGAGATTAAGAATAAATCGGCTTGGCAAATCTTCCGAGAAATTATATCGAAACGACAAATGACGTTTCACTCTCACTACACGGCAGACGAATTAGGGGAGATTGTTGAGACCATTCAAGCAAGACTTGCGCTCATTCAAGTCGCAAGCCCATCTCCAGTTACTATACTTCTCTCTGGGAGCGTGGTGAACGGGAAGGGAAGTCAAAAAAACTCAGATCTTGATCTGAGCATCTCAGATCCTTCGCTTGCACGATATCGAAATGATTTTCAGTCAGATGTTGATTCAATTTTAAGTAAAAACGGCAACGGCAGCTCTCTGGAGCTGGAATTCCATACGGAACCGGCCGCGTTCTACGGTCAACTGAATTCCGTGGTCATCCAGATCACCGCGAACGACGTACACCTGCTCGTATATCCACCTGCATTGCTGATGCAGGATCGAACAACTCTTCGCTCACAAGAGCCATCGCGATACGCAATACCAATCAAACAACCAGTGAATTAGGAAAGAATATTCCGCTTGCCTCGGTAGCTTGGTACGACGGCTTTTTGGGCGTTCAGGGGTTAGTTGCGATCTTGCGAATTTGAAATAACGAACCGAGCCACTCAACGTTGAAAAGAACAAGTAGGACAATTCCCAGAGTGATCGTGATAAAAGCATGAGTCGTATTCACTCGAACTCTGCTGGAAGTCAGCGAGACCGGCGTGACGAAGTCTTTTGTGGATGATTTTCGCTCAGGCCCCGTTTTCGCAATGAGGTACACCACGATACCGAGTCCGATCATTAGCAGGGGTGGCCAAAAAAACGATTGAATGTGTCATTGTACAACTTTAGCTCAAACGCCGACTCGAGCAAAAACGAAAACTTGAAGTCTGCTTCAAGGCGTAGCAAAGCCTTTTCAACAACAACCGCTGTGCCTCGCCGGATTCCCAAAGGCGGGACGTGGCGATGTCTGTTGAAGAATTGGAGATCGAAGTGCTATACAATCCCGATGGTACTAAAGAGCACCATCTGCCTCGCAGTACTCATTCTATCAGGATGCGACACTTTTTCAATTCAAGACGATTTAGTCTCAGCATCGATGAGTCGAGAATATATTATTGGAAAATTTGAAACGTACGGCTGGTTGCAGGCGGAGCTTAACGACTGTGCGTGTGTCATCGCGGAGGCTGCCCAATTTTGAAAGTCGACTTCGATTTTAGAGCTCGGATAAACACCCTTTTGAACTAAATCTGTTTTAATTATCGGTAGGTTTTTCGAAACGAGTGCGACCCTCAAACTATGTCGGCTAAGAGCAGAGATCCGAACACAGGCGAGCCGCGAGATTTTCGTCCGCTCCAACCGGTCAAAGAGGTGATTGGACGGGCACGACCTCTTATATGGTTGTTGCAGGTTCCCATTTTTTTCCTTATAAAGCTCAAATGAAATGCACGTCGATAGGCACTTCGCAACTTCGCGAGATGCAAGAAATTTTAAGTGAGTCCGCCGGCTATCAGGTCTCGATCGATGAAGAGATTGGGTGTTTCGATCCTGTCAACTCACGCGGGTGGACGCTTTTGACAGGCACCGACGGGAGTCACATCGGATTTATCCGCCATCTTAGACAGGGAGGCGAATGGAGTCTCGGAGAATTGTTTTTGAAGTCAGGCATCGAAGATCGGGCAACTGCGGCGATTCGACTTCTCACGGACTGGCAAGTTGCTGCAAGCCTCCCAGCTGGTCATCGAGTGAGATTCGATATCCCAAAAAATGACTACGAAATAAACGTCGTACTAGAACAAAATGGGTTTTCTCAAAAGTGCCAGCTATTTCGACATTTTGAGTTGGCGCGTGAGCATGCGGTCGTCGGGGCAATTAGTACCGAGATTGCTCTGGCCTCAGATGCGGCTGGAGTCGCGGAAGCCTTATCAAACCTGCATCCAGTCGACGCAGTAGAAGCTCTGACGTGGATTGAAGCTGGTTCGATCAGAGTCATCCGGGATGGTTGTAAGATAGCTGCAGCCGCTCAAATTTTCGAAAGCTCGGAGGCTATAGAAATCAACCGTT
>JAYVND010000448.1:0-4595 GCA_043758635.1 Bdellovibrionales bacterium | reverse complement strand
AACACGACAATTCCGACTCGCAAATCGCAGACATTCTCGACGGCTGCCGATAGTCAAACAAGCGTGGACATCCACGTTTTGCAGGGCGAGCGCGAGATGGCTGGCGATAATAAAACGCTCGGTCGCTTTGAACTTGTCGGAATTCCGGCTGCCCCACGTAACGTTCCACAGATTGAAGTGAGCTTCGACATCGATGCCAACGGTATCTTGAATGTTGCAGCGAAAGATTTGGGAACCGGCAAAGAGCAGAACATCAAGATCACGGCGAAATCGGGTCTTACCGACGACGATATTAAACGCATGGTGAAAGATGCTGAGCTTCACGCAGAGGACGACAAGAAACGCAAAGAGCGTGTGTCGTCTTCGAACGAACTCGATAGCATGATGTACTCCACTGAAAAACTTGTGAAAGAGAACGAAACTTCTTTCCAAGCTAGCGACGTGGCAACGGTGAAAGAGATCATCGAAGAAGGTCGCAAGGCCGTTGCCAACCGTGACGGAAGTGCCGATGAGTTGAAGGGTATCTTAGAGCGTTTGACGAACTTGAGCCATAAACTCTCGAACGAGCTTTACTCGAAAAAAGGCGCAGAAGCTGGCCAAGCAGCACCAGGCCCAGAGGCATCGCATCAGCATCATCCCGGAGCTGAAGCGGGAGCGCAAGGCAAGGGTGGCGACGATGTGATCGAAGCGGACTTTAAGGATGTTCCATAATTGTGGGCGCAACGCGAGCTCGGATCGGAACCGATTCGACTCGCTGGTCTCCGGAGCTGCACGCTTGATAGGCGCAGCGGAAGGCGAGCCTTTAAAAAAATAGATTTTGTTTGAAGCCAAGGTGAGCAGCCTTGGCATTTTTTATTGCGCCAAATAGAGCGGATGGTCGTCAAGCTGAGAAACTGGATTGCCAGAGCACCCCTTTGCGAAAAGGTGGCGTTTGGTCATCAGGAATTAGTGGCGCGCAACCGGTGTGCCGTCGTCGAAACGGTAGGCGAGCGCGAGGGAGATGTATGAAAACGAGTGGGTCATCTGAAGACCGAGCTCAGCAAAGAGGCTGAGATTCTTCAGATTGAGTGGGCGAAGTTCTAACCCAACAACCAGCTGCGACGGAATGAACATGCCGTTGTTGCCAAATGTAACCCCAAAAGGAATTGCGCCGTAAGGGCTGATATCTCCAATTTCGCTTTCAAACTTTTTGCTGATCAAAGGGTGAAGGCGAAGGCTGACCTCGGTCTCGCCACCATCGACACGCACAATCAATGCTCCCGCTTCGAAGCCCATTGCAGGTTGATTGGCCGTGTCTGGGAACGGAATCAATTTGTACATCCCGCCGACCTGAAAATCGACTTTGCCGAATCCCAGAATTCCCCGCACCGACGACGAGTCGTCGATTCCGCTATCGATTCGACCCACGACGTTGACGCCCGGATGACTGTTCATGATGCCTTGAGCTTCAATTCCTGCTTGGTAGTGCCCAGGAGCAACTAAGTCGCCCGTGTCGATCGTTGAGTAGTAAGCAAATGCAGGAGTTGCAATAATCGTAGCGGCAACAATTACGCCCAGACCTAGGCTAAGTGGGGCGACGGACAATGAAGCAACTGAGCGGAACTGACGAAATGCGGTCATAGAATTGATTCCTCCAAACCAAAGTCTAGCGATCGGGTTTCAGTTATCAAGTCGCCCTGCGTTTCATTTGTGGTTAATCATTCACTCGTGTTTCCAAGGCTTTAAACCGAAACGTACTTCATGCCGCTGAAAACACAGATCTTACTTAAATTTGCCGAGTCCGCGAAAAAAATCATCGGAGTGATGATTGTATTTTCGATGTTTGCGCTCGCGAGCATTGCATTCGCCCAACAGTCGAAAGATTCGAAAAGCCCCCCGACCCCAGAACAGCTCAGAGCTGCGATTGGCCCGGATTTGAGCGGCTTTGCAAGCATCGAAGGCGGTCGGATCGACTTGGGAAATCTCGGTCAGGTGGCGGTTGTTGACGGTGCGGGTAGCGTGATGCGCACCAAGGGAAAAGTGGACAAGCTCGAACACGACACACTTCTTTTTGCCGGTGACCGAGTGCAATTGCAGGCGGGCGCGCGGGCCGTGATTCGACTCAACGATGCACGTTTTGAAAAAAACCAAAGCGTCGTTACGCTTTTTGGAAATTCGATTCTCGTCGTTGAGGAAGCAAAGGCCGATGGGCCTGAAAATCTTCGTGATGTGAACCTCGTGTTGGAAACAGGCGAGATGCGGGCTCAGGTTCCTCCCGCGTCAGATCCCGTGCTCCCGACCTTCCACGTTAAACTTCCTACTTCGCAAGTGAATCTAAAAACCGGCGACGCTTGGATTCATCTTGAAAAAGTAAATGGCAAGCTTCACTCGAGAGTTGTGATGATCGAAGGAAGCGGAACTTTATTAACCGAGCGTTCTGTAGATGGTAAAAAAGATTTTGTCGACATTCCTATGCACCAATCGGCCGAATTCATTCAAGCCAATGTTCCACCGGGTGCAACCGTCGGTGTGTATCAGCAGCTCATCGAAAAAGGAAATTTTACGGAGCCCGCAGATGTGGAGGCAAGCGAGATCACCAAGATCGTGAAACTCTCGAACGTCACGGGTGCTCTGAAAAGTCAGCAGCGTGCGGCGCAGGCAACTCACCATCTGAACGAACGGAAAAGACTCGCGGCGGAGAGATCGAAAGAAGCGCTCGCTATAAAAAAAGCAGCAAAGGCTAGAGTTATCGAAGCTTCGGCTCACCTTTGTCAGGCCCCCGGGGGGCAATTCAATCAGTGTGCGTGGACTTGCGCGGGCAACAATCCAAAGACCGCAAAAACTTGTCGAACAGATCTCGCTGGCGTCTCTTGCCTTCGAACGATTTGTCGCGCAGATGGTGAGTGGAAAGAGGAAACTCGCCTGCCTGCAAGTCAGTCTGATCTCTGCCCGGCGCAGGGAAGTGCCGTTCACGAATGCGGGAATTACTGGTGAGTTGAATCAGCACCGACGAATCAGCGCAGTCGAATCAGCACAATTCATCAGAGCCATTCCAAAAACGGCACAAGCTTTTCGTAAGCTGCGGTTTTGTAATTCGTAGGCGTTATTCCTAGCGTAGGCGCGGTACGATTCACCAGTGAAAAATGCAAACACATTTTTGTCTGGCAGCCACTCACTTTTACCTCCCGAAAAAATCGGCAAGTTCGCATCGCCATCCAATTGAGCGAGATCTTTTGCGCATTAGATGAATCGACTGTCGACCAACACTCGGCATTGGACTGAAGAGAGCTCTGTGGAATAAATCCATCTAATACGATCAATGGAACAGAACGACTATTAACCGCAGCTGCGATGGCATTGCTGATCGCGGTGCCAGAGGAATGTCCTACCAAAAGAAAATTCTGATCGCGTTCCGCGGTTATTTTCTTCGCCCAGGCTGCGATACTCCTGGCGTTGTCAGCAACGACATTGGCCTGGTCTGAATGATTTGAATTGATAGGTGCCGCCGTGAAATCGAAATTCTTTCTCTCACTCTGTGCAATCACGGTTGCGGTGCTGACCCAACTTCTCATTTGCACTGCGGTTGAACCATAACCGCCAAAAAAAATTACGTGTGTAGGTGCGCCAGAAGTTGCGCCTAAAGACCGGCCAGAAACCGTGCCAGAAACCGTGCCTGAATTCGCGCTAGAAGTCGTGCCAGAAGTCGTGGCGTAAACTGACGGCGTAAAGAGACTCAGCAAGGCAAACGTGAATCTCGTGAATTGGTTTATGCATAACATAATTTGTTTATCGGGCGGAGTCGCAAGGCACTTCATTCGGCGGGATAAGAAATGGACCAACGGCCACCGCAGGTTGCGAGCCTCACAACGAACTGAGTCGGCGCGGATGACAAACGGGCAGCCGGAAACTTGGACCAATGTCTTAAAATGAACCATTGTACGTAAAGAAGACGACTTCCGAGAGATTTAGATCGGAACGTCTCACTTGATCACGTAAAATAAAAAGATGGAAAATAGAGAATTGAAGCCGCAGCCTGATTTAGCACGCGTGACGCTTTATAAGCTTTTTGTAGAGCGCAACTCGAAGCTGCTTTTCAAAGCTCGAATCTCGGTCAAGCAGATACAGGGCCGTCTGCAAGCTCTCATTGGTAACTCCGCGCGTGCCTGGATCGCGTCGATTGCGGCCGTTTCCGGTCTCATCCTACTCTTGTCATTTCAGAATTGTAGCCGAGTGAGCATCGCAAATACCACTCCTGCCCAGTCGACGGCGCTCGCAATTCCGTACGTCAATCTTTCGCAAAACACTGTGATCACCTCTGTCAACGTGCCGGCGAACCTTGATCTTACAGTCTCAATCAAGGATTCGACCGTGTCACTCGATCAGAATGCGATTGTGCTCGATCGAGACATCACCAATGGCCATGTGACGATCGATTTAAATGCAAACACTCTGAATTTTACGCCAGCCTTCGGATTTCGCGGCACAACGAGTGCAAGTGTTTATACGAAATATGCCGCTACGACCAACGTGCTAACGGTGACATTCGTCGTCGAAAATCCGGTTTTGAATTTTAGTCCCGCGCTTGCCGTACGTGGCGCGGAGTGCATCACATGCCA
>JAYVND010000447.1:0-4609 GCA_043758635.1 Bdellovibrionales bacterium | reverse complement strand
CTCATTGAAACATACCCGAAGATCACCGATCAATTTAAGAGAAGCGATTGCAAAGCTCACCTCAGAGAATCGAAGTAGAAAACTCTCAACGATCATGGACATTATATTACTCGAGCTGAAAGGATCGGGCCCAACGTATCTCGGTTCATACAAATTATCCTCGCTCGCGGCGAGGGCTTTGTTGATACGCGAATCGTCTGGGGTCTTATGAGCCTTGACAAAATATACGCCAACGATGAGATCGATAGAGCATGTGCATCAGCACTCGAGATCTCAACCGTCAGTTTGAAATGCGTGCGAACACTTCTGAAAATCCACGCTAAACCAAAATCCAAAGTTGAAAAAACTAATAACGGCAAGTTTACCAGACCAATGAGTGAGTACAAAACTCAATTGCGTCTCGTGTTTAGCGCCACTTAACCAAATAAAGTCCAAGGAGGACATGAATGCAAATGGATGTGATCAGAGAACAATTGAAAATGTTGCGGCTGCCGACCGCCTCAATCGAGCTTGAAACAGTTTTGAGTAAGCGCGGAGTAAAGTCTGACTTCAAATGGCTGAGCGAGTTGCTAAGCATTGAGCTCGACGCCAGGCGAGAAAATGCAATCGAGCGAAGACTGAAAAAAGCGATGTTCCCGGAGAGAACCTGCCTCGAACAATTTAACTGGGGCTTCAACAAAAAAATTTCGCGCGAAGCAATCGAACAGCTCGCAACTTGCGACTTCATCACTCACAACGAAATCGCTCTGTTCCTCGGAAGTCCTGGCACCGGCAAAACTCATTGCGCCGTCGCGATCGGAATGCGTGCAGCGCAACTTGGGCACACCGTCTTCTGCACAAGCGTCAAAAGACTCGGCACCAAAATCCGAATCGCAAAAGAAAAGAATCAGCTGGATTTACTGTTTAAACAAATACTGACATCGAAGCTTTGGATATTAGATGACTGGGGTGTCGTCTCGATGCCGCGGGATGTGAGCGAAGAAGTGTTCGATCTTTTTGATCGCCGTCGCCACACATCGGCAATGATCCTGACTTCAAATCGAGACGTGAGTGAATGGCCACAAGTGTTCAGTGATCCAGTTCTTGCCGGCGCTGCGATCGATCGCATGTTCGATCGCGCGATCGTGACCATCTTCGAAGGCCCGAGTTACCGCATCAAAGGGCGAATAGTTTTAAGCGACGTTGACAACGAAAAGGATTGAATTAAATCTCGGAGAATCAGGCCGTCCACTTAGGTGAGATCGAACCCGTCTAAGTATGTGAGACTGAACACGTCGGAACCTCGGCTGTTTGATGCAGCAGTGTCACAGACCTTAAATATGATTGGTCTCGGAAGGTAAAATACTTTTTCTGATCGGTCGAAAAATGGCCTTCGATCGGTTTAATGGCGCTTAAATCGAGGCATGGGAATTCGCTATTTGCATTAGCAAGCTATCGAAACCGTTTCGCATGTGAAGGGAAATTTGATCCCGCTACGGTCAGATTAGTCGTGAAGATCTCATTCGGAGGCTGATCGTGACCTGAAAATCTCTAATTATAATTGCGATAAACCATGTAAAATCATTGCCCACACTGAAATCAAAGTCCTCATGCGCAAAGCGAGTTTACCGAACCTTCATAGTTCGGAATTTTTAAATCTCGAAAAAGCTAATATCCAGATGCGATGCGAGCTCCTCTTCCGACTTCAGCGCAGTCGCACGTGATTCCGCAATAAATGAAATAAGCAGCGATTTGATCAAGTCAAAATCTTTGCTCGATAGCGAGAAGGTTGAAGAATAATGTACAGCGCTTGGCCCACCGAGTTGCATGTCATTAATTGCTCTCATTTTCCACTGCAGATGACGTTGAGAGGAGATGGATGGCGATAATTTGGCATGCATATCGCGCGACAGTGCAATCCAGCGTCCCGTTTTCTTTTCAAATCGAACTAAGTTCAGACGCTCCAACTTTTCGAGCATATGTTGTAACTGATTCGACGAAATATTCAGACGCTCTTTTAGGATTTGAACACTTTGAAATTTCGGGATCGTCAGAAAGACGTGAATTGCCTGAAGAAGCCAATCACTGGCGTAAACCTCGTATTCTTCTTTTGTCAGCACATTCTTCGCGCCAATGTTCTTCTCAATTGTAAAATGCGAAGACTTAAGCTGCGTTAAGCGCTTCTCAAGGTGGACACGAAACTGGCCAGAAGCGGCGCGAGCATGTTGCACAAGGGTTAAAAAATAATCTTGTTCATCGTCGTTTAGTCGCATGAAATTTGCGGCACCGTAGGCGTGATCCATTGTGAAATGCGCATCACCTTTCAGCACTTGCGAGATGTAGGAAAGTTTGCAACCACACTGATCCGCAAACTGGGTCTTTATTCCAATCTGGTGGTCGTTTAACTGGAAGAAAGCTTTCAGGCCCTGCACGTAGTCCGAATACTGGAAAATTCTCATGACTTTATATATCATAAAATATCACTAAATGTTTTATAAAACAGATTTTGCCGTTTTCGTTGATTGGCCTCAAGATCCTCTCAACAACAACCGCCGAACCGTCGGCAAGGAAGAATCGATGAACAAATTTTCAGCCATCGCATTAGTTTTTTTACTGGGCACTGCATTCAATGCTAATGCATCAACGGGATCGGCTATCCTCGATCTCAACGGCAACAACGGCTCGGTCATTTTGACCGGCGATGCGGCCAAGGATTTATACAGCTCGCTCCATGTCGCAGCTGTTCCAGTTGGAAATCACCCCCATACGGGATTTCTTAAAGTCGGTCGAAGCTACGCATGTTCGCAGAGTTCAGCCTCCGGCTCAAATGTGGCGCAATCGTACTGTGTGTTTACGATAGATAATGTTTTCACTGGTTCAGTTATCAGTCCTAGCGACTCTTTGTAAGGAGCCCAGCATGCGTCACCTCTTCTTGCTTCCGTTTGTGTTCTTCGCGAATTTTGCATGTGGGGCGGGAGGGGTGACTTCTAGCGGCGGTGACTCAGTCGCTGCCGAATTTGTAATAACGGCTCGCCATATCGTCGAAATAATTAAATCGAACAAGCCCCAGGTAGTCGACCCAACTCGGCTACTAGAGATCATAGATTCTACGACTGTAGTTTCAATAGAACACGTTTCGTTAAATGGGTTTGAACGAGATGCGGTTAACCAAATCAAACTTAAGCGGATTGTAGTAGGACGCCAGCGGTGGTTCGAAACTGCGAACCAGATCGGAAGACGCTACACTCTAGTCTTGCACGAATATTTGCACCTCATGGGAATCGACGATTCTAATTATCGGGTCTCATCCTTAGTTTTCGGCGCAAACGGTAAGAAGCGAATTGAAATTACCTGCCATCCTCTAGAGGATGTTGCCGAAATTTTGGGTAAACACTATGAGTTGGATTATATTTTGTATGAAGACCGTGAAGTTGCGCTCGTTAAGTCAGAGGACGGAATGTTAGCTGAATTTCCTTCAAATCAAGTTTTGGTTACTGAAGTCGCTATTCCTGGTGGCGGCAGCGGGTTGCTGATGGTGCTGCACTTTGGCTTTTTACGGAATGTTCAGGTCCCGTTTTCATTTTCCAATCCACCAACCGGTGACATTCCTGCATTAACTTGGGATACACTTGCATCGGGCCAGCCACCTCAAGCGAGATCGATTACTTGTCATTCACGCACCTGGTAGATTTTTCGGCACAAGCTTCTTCGGAGCCGCGGGGGCCCATAGCCCAAATCGCGGTTTTCGAAGATGATTTTTCTAAATCAAATACAGTTCTGTTGAGAAATCACGATCTGCTCCGGAACCTATGGAGACAGCCTCAGGCTGCTTGTAACCAAAAACCTTGCTCGGAATCTCACCAACCCATGCATCCATATTGACATATATAATAAATCTATATAAAATATATAGAATGCTTGAATTCGAGTGGGACGAGACTAAAAACAAGGCAAATCGCAAAAAGCATCACATTTGGTTTGAAGAAGCCCGATCGGTTTATGACGATATTAATGGACGACTTTTTTCAGATTCCGAAAATTCGGATTATGAGGATCGTTTTGTCCTAGTCGGTTATAGCAGTGCCAACAAGCTTCTAGTTATCGTTCACTGTGTTAGGGACCCGGGTTCGATCATTCGAATCATATCGGCCCGCAAGGCTACAAAAAAGGAGAGGGACTTTTATGAAAAAGGAATATGATTTCGATAAAATGAAAGAGCTCAAAAATTCTTATCCAAAAAAGAAAAAGGCAGTCGGAATTAATCTAAGCCCTGCCGTTATTGATTACTTCAAAAAGTTGTCTGAAGAATCTGGTGTCTCATATCAAAAGCTTATTGATCTTTACCTGCTTGATTGCGTGAAAAGCAAAAAGAAACTCTCTATGAAATGGACCGCCTGATCGACCAGGGCGAACCAATACTGCCGAGTTCTGGCGAGCAGTGAGGTTCCCGAACTGCGGCCCGCATCTGTAACCAACGTTTAGAGATGGCTTATTGCTCGATCAGCAGGGCTAAACCGACAGGCGTTGGTTTTGAGCGAAGTGTCGGAGCAAATCCTCGCATTTGACCGACTCGGTTCTGCGACACGGCGGCCATCTCGCAAACCAGAGACCAATCAAGTATCCAATGCAC
>JAYVND010000446.1:0-4629 GCA_043758635.1 Bdellovibrionales bacterium | reverse complement strand
ATCCAAAGGGCTTTTCACGGCGGGTGGGACAAGTGGCGCAGTCGTTGTGGTTGCAACCGATGCTTTTGGAAGCACGGGTTACTCATCCATCACTGTTTTAGGCAGTGGAGCACCGTCGACAACGCAATCCTTCACTCAAGGCAATCTCCGTTTGGCCGTAAACCAAAGCGTGACACTCGGAGAGGGAAGCCGCCTTTCGATGCAGTCTGATGGCAACCTCGTATTCTACAATTCAGCAGGTGCTGCTGTCTGGAGCTCTGGTACGGGGAGCATGAACTGCACGAGCTGTTACGCCATTTTTCAGAACGACGGTAACTTTGCACTTTACCTAAACAACGTTGCTTACTGGATGACGGGAACCAATGGAGCGAAGCTCGTAGTTTCTGCGTCGGCTCCCTACATATCAATCACTGACAATTCATCGACAGGACTTTGGAGTGGCTATAGTGGAATCGGTCGTTTGAAAGTCATCCAATTCACTGGCGCCAGTCTCACACTTGGAACCGGTCAGCAAATTCCAATCGCAGGGGGTTTTATGACTCTACAGTCTGACGGGAACCTCGCGGTCTACAGCACCGGCGGCGCGCTCTATTACTCCACGAATACAGGTGGCAGAAACTGCGCATCGGGCTGCGAGCTCGACTTCCAGGCAGATGGCAACCTTGTGCTTTATCAAAACGGCTCGCCTTATTGGAGTTCAGGAACCGCCGGTGCCGGCGCATTTTTTCAGATCACAAATAACTCTCCGTTTTTGCGAATCTTGAATTCCGCAGGAACACCGATCTGGTCGAACTGACCAGTTCACTGATGAGTTCACTGATCAGTTCATTGGTCAGTTCACTGATCAGTTCATTGCTTTGGTCGAACTGATTTGGTCATTGCTTTGGTCTAGTTGACCTCACGAGCTAAGTTGTAATTGTGCGAATGAGACATGCGTGATGCAATATCCGCATGCCGAGCCCTAAGCCAAAAAATCAAGATTCCAGTCACAAAGCGATTCGCCTCGTTCGTCGTGGTGGCGAAGTGAGCGTGGTTCGCCATGGGTTTCCAACTCGTCTTCTGCGCGACTATTTTTACTCTCTATTACAGCGTGGCTGGCCTCGTCTCATGCTGACGTTGGTCGGCTTTATACTTACTAGCAATGCTTTCTTCGCTACCCTTTATGAAGTTCTAGGACTTCACATCGCCAATGCAAATACGTGGTGGGACTATTTCTTTTTTAGTGTGCAAACGATGGCGACAGTTGGTTATGGGCTTATGTCGCCGGTGGGGATCGCGGCGAATCTCGTAGCCGCCATCGAGAGCATTTATGGCTTAATGGTTTTTGGAGTGATCGCGGGTCTCGTGTTTTCAAAATTTTCGCGCCCCACAGCCAAATTGATATTTAGCGAAGTGGCTGTCATCACCAACCGCAACGGACAAAAAAGTTTTATGTTTCGCATGGTCAATGAGCGGCAGAGCCAAATCATTGATGGCCGACTCAATGTTTCACTTCTCAAAACTGAGCGTACCGCCGAGGGCGACGTGATCCGTCGTTTTGTCGATATGCGCCTCGTGCGAGAACACACACCGATTTTTGCACTCACCTTTACGGCTCAACATGTAATTGACGAGAGCAGTCCACTCTTTGGAGCGACTGCCGAAAGTCTCAAAAACGGCGAGATCGAAATCGTCATCGTCTTTTCGGGAGTAGACGAAATTTTCTCGCAAACGATTTACACTCGGCACTCTTACATCTTAGACGAAATTCGCTGGGGTCATCGCTTTCAAGATATCCTCGGCAAACTTCCAGATGGGCGCCGCGTGATTGAGTACGCAAAATTTCATAAGACCGAACAATGCGCACATCGGCAGGTTGAAGCCGAAAGCCACTGACCCGTATTCGCCTTCTTTCGCAAAGACGGTCAAATTTCACCCGGAGGATAAATGGACGAGACGACCGGATTGCCAGTAGGAACCGACCAGCTCTCCTCAATGCTCAATTTCACTCCTTCAGGTATCATTTCAAGTCTGCTTTTTGGAGTCATCGGGATGTATGTTTTCAAACAGGGGCGAAAACGCCTCAGTTTCAAAATTACTTTTCTTGGTATTGCTATGATGGTCTATCCCTATTTCACGAAGGGACCTTGGGGAGACTGGGGCGTAGGCTTCGCGCTTTGCGCTGCGACCTATTATTATTGGAACGAATGAATCTCGACGCATGTAAACCTTGGCGTTCAGCCATCAGGCCTTTGGAGGCTGATTCTCTAGACTGTCTAAGAACTTCTTCGCCTTTTTTAAGCGCGGAGACGGTGCTTTACCGGGATTGAAGATCGGACTAAATTGCATCTGCCGCTCCACCATCCAATTGAAGGTATCGAGCAGGACTTGATGCTTTTGACTTGCGAGTTCAAATCCGCGACTTGCGCCCAAAATTTCGATGCACTGGTGCACGGCTTCGATCGTTGAGTAGAATCCCTCGGCCGGCTGTTTGCGCACTCGGAACGTCGAAGGTCGGCTCGGCGTGAAGCAGATTTTCGGTAGGTTTTTAAGATTCGCGCTTCGAATGGTTTTGCGGGCCGTTGCCCAAGTACCGTCAATCACGAAGATCACGAGCTCCCGCGCGAGATCAAATCGCTGCAATTGCTCTTGCGTTGTGAGTCGATCGATATCGATGGCATTTTTGTCAGGATAAAGCACCACACACTCGTTCGCCGGATTCTGCAAAATCAGATTCACACGCGTATCGAACTCAAAATCCTCACCAACAATCAATTCTGAATTTTCTAAAATTAGATGAGCCATCCGTCCAGTGGCAATGCGACGGCGCACTTCAATGGGGTGAATCAATAAGATAAATTTCATCCGCGAGTCAAACGTCCGAACGACCGCGCAAAAGCATCCAACACTCGGCTGCCGACACTTCAAACACAGGCCACGTTCTTGAGTCTTCTCAAGCGCTGCAAGCTGCCGGCGCTCAAGAAAGAATTTCAGATTCAATCAATCCCTCATTTACGCATTGGCAAAGCGCCGAGGAAATCTTTTTTGCCAACCTCAACACCGTTGTGGCGCATGATTGCGTACGCAGTTGTCACGTGGAAGTAGAAGTTCGGAATCATATGATGAAGCGCGAAATCTGTCCCCACCATGTGCTCGCCATTCCAGCGTGGAGTTGTAATTTTGCGCGTCTCCGCGTCTGCATAGTCCGCGACTTTCATCGATTTCAGAATTTCGATCACGCTCGCGACGCGAGCCTTCACTTCGGAGAGTGTTTTTTCGCTGTCATCGTGGGACTTCACCTCTTTGCCTGTAAGGCGAGAAGCTCCCAGTTTTGCCGTGTCGCAAGCAATCTGAATCTGACGAACCATTGGGAATTGGTCAGGAGCGAGACGCGACTGGAAAAGTACTTCCATGTCGAATTTTTTCGTCTCCGCATACAGCGAAGCTTTGTCGAGCATTTGTGACAAGTTCTCGAGGGCTTTCACGAACATCGTATTGGTCATTTCATAAATCATATTTTACTCCTGAAGTAAGACTCTGAATGAATGAGTCGTGTTGTAAACGCAGCTCGATTAGCAAACTGGGCTTGGCATTGGCAAATCAATCGCGCCCAGGCTGCCATTCGAGATCCGTGCAAACAACTGAATTCCAGTGTCGGGGAGTGGTGTCATGCCGGTAAAATTGCACTAAGCTTTTACGCACGACCTGATAAGACGCCGGTCTCATACAACGTGCATTTAAAAGCGAATAGGAGCCTGTCGAAGAGGTGTGAACAAAGATTCGAGTCCGTTGACCTTGACCTCGTACAGAAGAGCGAGCAGCTCTCCCAGCTCGCCTGAAGGCAAGCCCTTCTTAATAAACCATGCCACGTACACCTCCGGAAGATCCACGAGCACTCGACCCTGATATTTACCAAAAGGCATTTTCATCGTTGCGATTTTCAAAAGGCTCTCAGGCTTGAACATCATCTCCATGACGGTCGCCATTTGATCCGCGGGCTGCACCGATAAATCATCAGACGAATCTTCGATGGAAATGCAGCTATCCATCATCTCAAATTGGTCTGTTTGTTGGGGCCCCACATTTGGGCCTTGAACTGCTTCCGGTTTCATTTGTTTCCATTTCGCGATTCGCAAGCACACATAATCACGTTTGCTCCTCCAGAGAAACGACATTTTCTTGTCACCTTGACAACGAAAAGACCATCCACAGATTGAACTCGAGCCTAGCGAGGGTACTGACATTCTAGCTTGCGCTTTTTGGCTATCTCTAAAATGCGTCGCATTGAGAGGTTTTCGAACTGCTTGATTTGGAATTTTGTATTTTAGCCGGCTCTCGTAGCTCGTTTTCTCATATTTAAACTTTATTATTGAGGTGTCGTCGTTTTTGACACCCTTAACATGGAGTCATTTATGCGCAATGAATTGACGTTGTACCGTCGTCTCGACCGTGGACCGCTCACTCATATCATGAACGAATTTGACGAGGCTTTTTCGCAAGCCCTGCGTAATCAAGGGTTTCAAAATACCTATCGCAGCGATGTTCCCGCGCATTCAGACAAGAATGCGGTAGAAACTCGAAGAGCTGCAAAAGACACTGAGTCGAATAATCATAGTTTGAAACACCGAGAGCACTTTGAACCGAGTGTAG
>JAYVND010000445.1:0-4635 GCA_043758635.1 Bdellovibrionales bacterium | reverse complement strand
GTCTTATGGCTTAGACCATGCACACCAACATTGTAGGCACTGGGTTTTCAGGATTGGCTTCTCGCAATCGTGAAGCGATAGCAGAGTTTGTCTCAGTTTGAGATATCCTTGGCCTAGGGGTGGATGTATGGCGAAAATCAAAACGAAGTCTTCTTTGCAGCAGTTGCGTGCGCTTCGTGCGGGCTCGTTGATGTTGCTGGGACTGATGGTGGTCTTCCAGTACCAAAACTGTGCTCCGGCTAGTACTTCAAGCTCATCCTCCTCGAGCAGCCCGGTCTCGATCATCGATAAAAACGACACTCAGGGGCTCGATGTGAGCTTTGCGCAAAAGTCTGTGACGATTCAGTCGAGCACCGAGATGGTAAATCTTGACGGCATTTGCTCGAGCCAACAAGATGGTTCAGTTTTTCAATGGCAATTAAAAGACACGAGCGGTGCAGTTCTTGATTCGGGTATGATCACCTGCCAGTCAGGAGCTTTCAAAGTTCAAATCAACCCGACGCAAGCGCTGAGTTGCGATCAAACCTATCAAGTCTCGGCGCAACTAGGAACAGGTCAAGCAGGTGAAGTGATTCTAACACGTAAGTGCGAAGCCAGCGCGACAACTGCGGTGAGCAAGGTGCAAAAAAGCCTGAGCTCGGATCTGATTCAATCGGCGATCCAACAGGCTTCTGCAGGCGGTACTAACGGATGCGTGACAGAGAAGAGAGACGGCGCTGGCAGCGGTTGTACGATTGCCTGTTACAATGACTCTGGCATTGAAACGCATCGGCAGCTTTTGCCGGCTTCCGCCTGCGAACTTTAGTTTATAAACAAGTATTCAGATATAAACAAATTTAATATTTTTGAAATTTCACGGGGATGCCAATCGGTGTTCCGAGCAACTGATCCTCGTGCATGACGGTGTTGCCACGAACGATCGTCGAGATCGGCCAGCCGTGCGACTGGAATCCCTCAAACGGTGTCCAGCCAGATTTACTCGCAATCCATTTGGTTTCAATCGTCTTCTTTTTCTTCAAATCAACGATCGAGAAGTCTGCATCAAAGCCGATACGAATTTCGCCTTTGCCGATCGCATTGTAAAGCCGGGCCGGGTTGCGGCAGCAGATTTCAACCAACCGCTCAAGTGACAAACGTCCTGCGTTGAAGTGGCTCAACATCAAAGGCAGCAGCGTCTGCACACCCGTCATGCCACTCGGTGTGTTCGGATAGGTATTTGATTTCTCTTTGAGGGTGTGGGGCGCATGATCCGAGCCAATGACGTCGACCACGCCGTTGTTCACGGCTCTCCACAAAGCCGCACGATGATGTTCGGCGCGAATCGGAGGATTCATTTGTGCCAGGGTGCCAAGCCGCTGGTAACATTCTGGGGATGCAAGTGTGAGATGCTGGGGAGTCGTCTCAACGCTTACAATGTCTTTTTTATTTTTAAGAAAATCCATCTCCTCTTCGGTCGTCACGTGGAGAACGTGGACAGGGCGCCCACTGATCTCCGCCAATCGAACGATTCTTTGAGTTGCGCGGAGGGCCGTTATCTCGTCGCGCCAAATCGGGTGAAGGCGAACATCATTGTGGCCTTCAACAATATGTTTGCGCTCGTTTAAGCGGAATTCATCTTCGCAGTGGACGGCCACACGATAATTTCCCGTTTTTAAAATCGTGAAGAGTGGTTCATCATCAGCAACTAGCAACGAGCCCGTCGAACTTCCCATGAAGATCTTTACGGCACAGCAATTCGGATGCTGTTCAAGCTGGCGCAGCTCGATGGAGTTGTCTGGCGTCGCACCAATGAAAAAACTCAGATCTGACCAGATTCGCCCGCGAGTGAGTGTGAGCTTGTGTTCGAATTCTGCAAGATTTGAAGTGGGCGGTTTTGTATTTGGCATTTCAAAAACGGTGGTCACGCCGCCGAGCACTGCGCCGCGAGTTCCGCTCTCGAGATCTTCTTTATGTGTAAGGCCCGGCTCGCGAAAGTGAACTTGCGAGTCAATCACGCCAGGAAGAATGTGCAAACCTTTGGCGTCAAAAACTTCGCGCGCACCTTCATGCGCACGATCTCCAATCGCCATGATTTTTCCGTTTTGGATAGCGACCGAGGTTTGAACTTGGTGAATCCCGCCGAGCGTCGACCGATACCGATGCCCACCGTTGTAAGGTGGATCTTTTGGATCGGGAAGAAGAAGAATTCCGTTTTTGATCGCGAAATCAGGAACGGGCGAGGCTGGGTCTTGATTGGTGAAATTTGAATTGCTCATGGCCGCGAGACTAGCACATCGTCAGTTGTCGAGGCACGAATCATCTCGTCAGAAGTCTAGCTTTTTTCTGAACGGACCGAGGCGTGGGCGCATCACTTGAGTTTTTCAACATGCGTCGTCACAATAAACAGAAGATATTCAGACAGTTTCTCCCAACTCTCATCCGCGTGTTTTGATGCGGATTTTCCGTCAGGGGCAAAATCCTCAGCATGAATTTCGTCACTGCGCTTCGCTTTGTTCATGAACACAACGACAAGGTCCTCGCGGTCTTGATCGCTCTTTTTTTGCTGACGGCAATACTTCTTCTTTTGCGCTCGATCGGCAAAGGCACAGAGAGTGTCCACGCCGGTGCGGGCAGTGGCGTGCTGATCGATGCGGCTGCAATCGAGGCGGCGATGCGAAAAGTGATGGGCGACAAAGTAGCGGCTGCTTCTTCGCACGGGCATGGGGAGGCGGCTCCACATATTGATATGAAATCGGTTGATGTCTCGGTGGCTTCTTCGGCTGAATTGGCGGAAGCAATTGCAGAGCGCGAAAAGCAAATTGAGGTTTTACAAATCGCGGTGAAAGAAGCGCGCGACGAGGCGTCGAGGGCAATGGCGACGGCGCCGGCTCCAGGATCCGAAGCGGGCAGTGGCGTAGCCGACTCGGTGTTGAGAACCAGAGTGGATGAGCTCGAGGCAAAATTGTCTGAGTACGAAATTATCACTGACGACATCGCTGACTTGAGTTTATTCAAAGACGAGAATTCGCGAATGAAGGTCGAACTCGAAGAGATGCGTGCAAAACTAAGTGATGCGCACTTAGCAGCGTCAGCCGCTCGCGATTCTGCCCAATCGGCGCTTGCCTCGGCAGCACCGGTCTCAAGGATTGCGAACGACGAAGAGGCCGAACTCAAATTCGAAAAAGCAGAAAAGTTTGAACTCGATATCGACGATGATGTGATGAAGGCTTTCGCGGCGGCAGTGGACTCCGGCAAAATAGAAAAAGCTTCAGGTGCCTACAGTTTGCCGGCCGATGAAGTTGAGCCAGAGGTTCGAAAAGCGCTCGAAGACAATCTTGCCGGTCTCTCGACTCCGCCAGTAGATCCGTCTGACCCGCAAGCGGCCATCGACGCGATGTTTGCGCAAGCCAGCGCACCAGCGGCGGAGTTGGTTCACCCACAGATCGTAGAAGCGTCGGTCGATCCTACCGCTCCACTCGATCCCCAAGCAATCATCGACGCGATGATGAAGCAAGCCGAAGCAGTGCTCCCGGAGCCAGCGCCAGTTGCTGCGATTGTCGCGGATGAAAGGGAGCCGCTTTCACCTGACGCGTTGAAGATGATTTCGGAGGTCGAAAAGCTCTCCGATCAAGCGGTCGACATTGCCGCCGACGTTGATGCTGATGCGCTCTTGGAGCAGCTCGACACCGACAAGCTTCTCGCCGAAGCTTCTTCTTTAAGTAATGATCAAAGTTTGGAATCCGCTGCTAACGATGACCTCTTCGCTGAATTCAAGGATGAGAAAGGCAATGAGTCATGAGAAATTTGAACGCACGCCCGAAGACTGAGGCAAACGCCCGACCCAAGCGCTCAAGAATCACGACGATTCTTCTTGTCGCGTTGACTGCACTGAGCTTCAGCCCAAAATCTAACGCCGCAATTCCAAGTCACGGCTTAGGGACTGCAAAGCATGCGCAAGCAGCAAGTGTCCCACTGGAGACGACTCGTAGTGCGCTCAAACTTCCGCTTGAGCAGCGAATTGATTCACTTGTTCACGAAGGCCAGCAAGGCTACCGCAATTTAGTAGGTTTGATGTTCAATGAATCGTTGCCGATGGAAGTTCGCTGGCGCGCCGTGACTGCAAGCGGCCGGATTGCGGGGTCGCTCGCGAAACCCGAGCTCAAACGCGCCTTTCAGAGTCATGACTGGTACATGCGCAATGCGGCTCTCGTCTCGATGGCGCACATTGACCGTGCGACCGCAACCGACTGGGCACGTCGTCTGCTGTCAGATAAATCTCTGGTCGTGAGAACAGCGGCCGTGAGCACTCTCTCAGAGTTTCATGACGAGGCAAGTGCAGCGCTCCTGTGGGAAAAACTTTACTCAAAAGAAAATTTTCGCGGAAAACAGAGCTTGTTTATCAGGCGCCACATTGTTGAGGCCCTTGCCCGTTTAAAGCCAAAGGGTTCTGAGTCACAGTTCGTTGAGGTATTGGCAGACAACGATCAAACTCTGCATCCGGCCGCGATTCACGCGCTCGAGGCGATGACTACCAAGCAAATTGGAAAAACGACGGACCCGCTGAATGTGAAGCGAGCGCAGTGGCAGCGTTGGTGGAAAGACCGCTCATTGACCCTGTGATTCGCCTGGCGTCGTGCTCGCTTTTGCGAGTGCGCG
>JAYVND010000444.1:0-4652 GCA_043758635.1 Bdellovibrionales bacterium | reverse complement strand
AACGTGCTTGCAACTTACATGGGTAAAGTCCGTAAGCAGATTGATCTTGCCGAAGAAATCAAATTGATGGATGCGCTTCTCGGTGTTCCTTCGCAGATGGAAGCCGTACTTTCGTACGACAAATTTTTTGACGAAGTCTCCGAAAAATTAAAATCGTACCGCGGTCTTTTGTACATGGCTCGAGGAATCAATTTTCCGATCGCCCTCGAGGGCGCCTTGAAATTAAAAGAGCTCGCCTATATGCATGCGGAAGGTTACGCCGCTGGCGAGATGAAGCACGGCCCTCTTGCCTTGATCGATGAGCGCATGCTGATTGTCATGCTCGCACCCAAAGATCAGCATTACGAAAAAACGGTGAGCAATCTCGAGGAAGCGCGCGCTCGCGGTGGACAAATCATTTCGGTCGGAACAGGCGATGATCAGGCGTTGAAAAGCGTGAGTCAGTATTATTTGTCGCTTCCCGAAGCCGCTTGGAATGTGAATCCGCTTTTAGCGGTGGTTCCGCTTCAGCTCCTCGCGTACCACGTGGCAGACGCCATGGGACACGACGTGGATCAACCACGAAATCTCGCAAAGTCTGTCACGGTCGAGTGATTTCCGTCTTGCGATGCACTATCGAAATACATTCTTAATTAATTTTCGAGGGAGACTTTTCCGGTCACCGAATTTGTGCGAAAGCGAATTTGGGCTGGTTTTCCCTGGGTGCCGTCGTAGCTAGGTTCGTAGACGGTGATTTCAAACAGACGGCCTTTTTCTGAATTGTAGCTGACCGACTTCAATGAACTTAAATTTACGTAACCGAAACCGCTTCCTTGACTGTTGAGGCTGATGGCTGTGCAGGTTTGGCTCATTTCAGCGCCGTAAATGAAAACCAGCAAGTGATCGGGTGCGGCTGCTGGTTCCTCGGTTGAAACATAAGCAAGCTTTACGTTGTCGACTGTTTTGGTTGCGATGAGACCGCCGATGCTGTCGAGTCCGTCGCAGCTGTGAATTCCTGCGGCCGAAGCCGAGATTGAAACGAAAGCGGAGGCTGAAAGCGTGAGGAGAAGAGCGATAAATTTCATGGGATGTCCTTACTAAATCGGGTTTGAATGGCCCATCTGGCCATTTGATGATTGCGAGTGATCGATCGCGAAGCGCGGCAGGCTATAAAGTGCCGCACGAGACGCTTCGCGATTTGAGTTCTTCTACAGACATCCCGACGCGGCCACAATCGAATTGAATTTCTTTTAACGCAATCTGCGGCAAATATGGCGCAGCCAGTTCCCAGATTTTTATAAAAGGGAAAATCAGAATCTGCGAGATCTACTCACCGCTTCGGCTACATCCAACAACCGAAGAGCAACTGAAGCTTAGCCGAAGACAATCTACCCCCGGCTTCTATAATACTGTTTTCATCTAACAAGTGAGAGCTCCATCAAAGTTCTGTCGCGGGAGATTCGGAGAGTGCAGCCAATGCCGTTGCGAGAGCTTCAAGAGGTGTCTCCTCCTGCAAAGTTTGCCCCTGCTCGCGCCACCAATCTTTAAATGCTGACTTTGCGTTGCTCACTTGTTTTGCACGGCGGATTGTTTTGTCGACGCGTTTTTTTGCATCAGGAAATTCAGCCGCAGGCATGTGGCCAAAATTGATATTGGTTGGCTGGAAGTGATCAATCTTAGTTTCATCTGTGATGGCTGCAAGCAGTGAGCCCATTGCGGTCGCACGCGGCGGAACAAAGTCCAGCACATTAGATCCATCTTGATTCAATCTGCCGTCGAGCTTTGCTTCGATAAACTTTGCAACTAGCAATCCCATGCAAGTCGATTCGAAATAACCTTCGACCCCGGTGATCTGGCCCGCGAAGTAGAGCAGCGGGTCTTTTTGCGAGGAGAGGTCTTTGTTTAGGCGCTTTGGCGTGTTGATGTAGAGATTGCGATGAATGCCACCGAGCTTTAAGAACTCAGCGTTCTCGAGGCCGGGAATCATACGAAAGACGCGTTTCTGTTCGGAATAAACCATTTTAGTTTGAAAGCCGACGATGTTATAGGCGGTTGCTTCTTTGTTATCTTGGCGAAGTTGAACCACCGCGAATGCATTTGAACCTGTCTTGGGATCTTTCAAGCCTTTCGGGCTCATCGGTCCAAAGCGAGGAGTCATGTCACCGCGGGCAAGCATTTCCTCAATCGGCATGCAGCCATCAAAGTAAGGCGTGTTCATTTCGAATTTCTTCGGCTCGGTTTTCCGCGCGCCTTTCATGGCCTCGATAAAGTCAAAGTATTCTTGTTTAGACATCGGGCAGTTGATGTAATCTTTGGTGCCCTTGTCCCAGCGATCGGCACGCCATGCGATATCCATATTCACTGACTCGATATCCAAAATCGGCGCAATCGCATCAAAGAAATATAAAAACTCATCGCCAAAATGTTGGCGCATGCTCTCGGCAAGTTCATCGCCGGTGAGTGGCCCAGTGGCGATCACGCAGGGACGAGGCACGTCATCGAGAGATGTGATCTTGCGGGTTTCTCGACGAATATTCTCATTTCTCGCGATTTTCTGATTCACGAGTTCGCTAAAGAGCTCGCGGTCCATGCTCAATGCTTGACCGGCGGGCACGCGTGATTCGATGGCCGATTTTAAAATTTCTGATCCAAGCTGTTCTGCCTCCCATTTTAGCTCGCCAGGAGCGGAGGTGTAGGAAAGGCTTCCGAAGGAGTTGGAGCAGACCAATTCTGCGGCTTTGTGCGTCTTGTGCGCGGGCGTCATTTCGCCTTCGGTGCCGCGCATTTCGATGAGAACGACTTGGAAACCTTTGGCTGCCAGTTGGAGTGCGCACTCAGATCCTGCGAGACCCGCGCCCACGATATGAATGGTCGGTTTTTGAGTGGTCATGTAAGCTCCTTATCTTATGAGTCGAGATCCCAAAGATCCCCGAAATTATAATAATCCGCGCACTCTGGGCGGTGGGCCGCCTATCGGCACGAAGCAGTATTCAAGCAAAAGCTCGAGCACAGTTTCGAATGCGGCCGCGAATGCAGGCGCGACTTCTCGAGCGAAGTCTTCGTCGTTGACGGGCATCAAGAACTCTTCGAGTTCTCTCGCGAGAAGCGCCGCAACCTCACTTCCAAGGCACCCTTCGATGCCGTCCCCAAGAACTCAGCTGAGCCCCCGAGAGGCGCAAGAGCGTTTTGAGGCAAACAAGGCAAAGGGCATCTTTCCCGATAAAGTTCACGAATCAGAGAAGATGCGAGCGTTGCCTGACGACGCCAATTCTGCGCCTGAAATTCCGGGCTATTTAGGAAATGACCCGTACAAAGTTTACGGTCCGAATCCCGGTGTGAGGCCGCCTCACAAGGATGCGCATCGCAAAGCCGCAAACCTCACCTCAGCAGTCGATGTCCTACAGTCGCTGTTGGAAAATAGCAAGTCTCAGCTCGGGGATGGTTTCGTTCGTTGGCGTCTGGAGCAGAATTGGACGGAGGTTGTTGGCGATACGCTCGCTCAGCAGTCGCTGCCGGTTGCTTACGAGCATAAGATTCTTTATCTCTGGGTTCGCCATCCCGCATGGCAGCAACAGCTGCGGTTTTTCACCGACGCGATTAAAGACAAAGTGAACTCATACTTGGGGCGCAATTTTGCTGAACAAGTTCGCTTTACGCTCAATCGTCGCGCCGCGACTCGTGAGATTGGTCAAGACGATAAATAACGAGCAGGCTTTTTCGGCAAACGATCTAGCGCTCATCCGATCTTGATAAACTCATATTGTTGATCTTGAGCAATTGGGATTTGGGTCGCTGTTGATAAACTCATGTCGTCGATCAGGTTTCAAAAAACTATTTACTCTGATGCGACTCGTTCTGTTGGATGGATTCGCGAATCACGTCTTTCATGTAGCGATTGCGAGGCGAGCCTCCCAAAAACGCTTTTAAGTTCTGATGCAGACTCGGATCGTTGATGAGCTGTCCAAGTGTTCCTTTGCCGTTGTCGACTTTTTCGAGAACGCTTGCGAGACTGGAAATTGCTTTTTGAAGTTTTTTGTCATGGGGTATCTCGCCGCGTATGTCACCAATCAAGCCATCGAGTTGATCCATGGTTTTCTTCAGTTTGTCAGTGGCTTCGACCAGATTGGTCATTGTTTTTCCTGCGCGGTTTTCAGTGTTGATCGTGGCGACGAGAGTGCGAACCTCTTTGATTACGTCAATGATGCCGGCAGCTCCGTCTTTGCGATCTGTGAGTAGTTTGAAATAATCGTTTTCAACTCCAGGAATCACTTCATCATCTCTCAGGCGTTTAGCACCGGTAGTGCCTGGACTCAGGTATACATACTTGTCACCCAGTGCACCCTGTGTACGGACTTCGGCGTTCATGCCTTCAACAAGGCGTGCATCAAAGCGACTGTCGATTTGTAAAACGAGTTCAAGCTTATTGTCGGTGGGGACAAAATTAATTTCGGCGACGTTTCCTACTGGCATACCCGCCAGCGAGACAACGCTGCCGGGGTAAAGCCCCTGGACTTCGGTGAATTGAGCTCGGAGGTGCGTGTAATGAGTAAGAAAAAGTTTTTTTCCACCAACCATCAAGATTGAGGTGAGCAGCAAAATTAAGCCGAGGCCCATGAAGATTCCGACTTTGTATTCTAGGCGCATTGACTGCGATTCCATCACGTCTCCTAAAC
>JAYVND010000443.1:0-4659 GCA_043758635.1 Bdellovibrionales bacterium | reverse complement strand
GGAGCGACAAAATTTGCTGCCCGTCAATCCGCAGGCGGCAAGCTTGAATTCGAGTCAACAATTAGTATTTACTTTAACCGCCACCGAACATTGCCGCGATCTCGTGACCGCCGAAGCGGCGATTTCGGATAGCTCGAAGTCCAATCGCAAGATTCTGAAAACTCAGAACCTTGCAACTGGATCTGTGGCGTCAGCGGCTGACTTTCAGAATGCAGCGATTGCATTGGGTAATACCTTCTGGCGGCGCCAGCCATCGGATGATGAACAATCGATGTTTACAAACATGTATTCTGAAATGTCTTCGCAGGGGTTGAGTGCCCAAAACCTCTACATCGCCCTTTGCAATGTCGAACTTGCATCCGCTTCAAGTTTGGCGCGTTGAAGGCAGCATCATCTACGGCGGAATCCGCGAAGTGCTGCGACTCTTGAGACTGATTAAATTTTCTTTCGAAGGACGTAAAATGAAAAAAAGAACTGACGAAACTTCAAGTCCTCGAGAGCTCAAAGACGCACGTGATGCGGCTGGGCCAACACTTGCCGAAAAGTTGCAAAACTATCAGCCCAAAGAAGGTCACCGATTTCCAATCACTCGGAGAGAACTTCTTTCAGCTGGATTGATTCAAGGCGCCGCAGCTCTTGCCTTTCCAACGATTGGCTCGTTGATTCGGCCCAAGGAAGCGATGGCGGCAAGCGGTCTCGCGCCAGCGTACTTCGAAGTCTGGGCATCGGGCGGTGCGGTTTTTCCTGCAAACGTTGCGGTAACCGACAGCAATCGCGGACTATTAAAAAACTATTCCTCTTGTGGCCAAGGCGACGGCTCGAACATCACGACAAAACTGGCTGACGGAACCTCCATTTTCGCAAACTCCGTTCCGATGTTTAGCAACTCAGGGTTTTATCAGTCAATCAGTGGATCGCCAGCGCTAAAATCAGTTCTCGCAAAAACTTACATGGTGACCATTCCGGCCAATATTTTATCTGACTCTCAATCTAACATCATGTCGGCACAGGGTTTGGTTCAGGCATCGGTTGCGCCTGGCGCTTATCTTCCCTATTTGCAAAATACGGCTCGGTTTAGCCCATCCGCCTATTACACCCCTGGGGCGCCTCTCGCCTTTTCAAACTATTCGAGCTTACTTGATGCGGTCACGGCTCGCTCAACCGACTATTACGCGGGCCTACCTTCCGCGACAAGGGCGTCGATCACGAAGTTCATCAAAAACATGAGCGCTTCTCAAGCGCAGCGGTTTAACACTCGGCCCGGTGGCGCCGATCTCGCAACAGCAATCAAAGCATCGACCGATAAAGTCGCACAGCTCACATCCGGCGCGGTCGACCTCAACTCGTTTGATCCGCGAGCCAATTCTTCGATGGCATCCATCTGGAATATCTCGACTTCGACCGCGAACGCTTCATCAGATGTTGTTGAAGCAGCCATTGTCTACAACGTCTTAAAAGGGAATGCAGTGTCGGGCTCTTTGCAGCGCGGAGGCTACGATTACCACGGCGGCGATCGCGGTGGAACGACCTATGCCGACAAGAGTGTTTTTGATCTAGTGACTAAAATCCTAATATCAATGGACTCAATGCAACGACCAGGCGTGATCCAGCTCACAACCGACGGGTCATGCTACGGGCAAGGAATGAATAACCCTTTTCCTGGTGATTCAAACAATATCTGCTGCGTGCATTTTCTAGTATACAGCCCTACACCAATCAACTTTAAGACCCGCGCGGGTGGCGCGTTTGAAACTCAACTTGGACAGTTTACCTCGGGCGTGATCGCGGATCAGGTGCCGGCCACATCTGGCGAACGTGGCATTGCAGTTGCGACTTACTTGAACTACATGGCTCTTGCTGGACTTTCGGCGAAAGCGCCAAATTTTATCACGGGTGCTGGACTTTCGACATCGCAGATTGCCGACATGTTGCTCATAGCCGCTTAAGATTCCGCTGAAGTTAGAGACGCTTGTTTGAATTTACGGAATCTGTCGCGAGACAATTGAAACTTTTTCTGAACGTCGATTGCTAAAGGATGTTGAAATGAACTCGAAGCGACTCAAAAATTTTCTGCGGGTTGGAATGCAGCTTGGAATCATGCTTGCGATCTCCACTCTTTACACAAACTGCGGGGGCTTCTCTTCGGGGGGTGGCGGTTCGAGCGCAAGTTCAAGCACGAGCTTAAGCTCGACAAGCTCGAGCTACAGTTGTGATGACGCCACGCTCACCGGCATCTATCAATCAGGCTATTACGGCTTCATCCGCTCTCATAACTGCGCTCTCTGTCATGGCACAGGTGGAACTGGCCCAGCCATTGGGGCCGACAACATAAATCAAGCTTATAGTATCTTTAAGGTTGGCACCGGTCAGTGGGTCAATGAGACATTGAACGCCAATGCCGTTGATCCCAACCATCACGGCGCAGGGACCCCCACAAACCAGTCTGCGATTACAGCTCTTTCCACCGCTTGGAACGCAGCGATTGGAGCCAATTGTAAAGTCGCTACGGTGGCGACGTCGACTCTTGCCTACACCTATTCACTCTCAGCGAAAACAGTCTCACTCGCTCCTGGAGCGTCAGTCGAACTGACCTGGGACCTTTCAAAGGCACTTATTCCAGCAAGCTCAATTGCCGCAAGTGGCACGACTTTAACGATGACCATCACGGCAAGTCCGACGGGCGCCGTACAAGCCGGTTACTCGGTCTCGAAGCCTCTCATCACCTCAACAACTAAAGGAATCAAAGTTTCTGGAGCAAAAGTTCTCGTCAATGGGAAGCTCTATAAATTAGGAACGACTTTCGTAAATTCGATTGCGGACATTCCATCAGGAGTTGATAGTTTTCCGCTTTCTCGAGGAAGTATCTTTATCGCTATGCCGCAAACATCTGGCGACAGCTTTGCATTACAGATCGGCGATATCGGAGCACCTACAATTGAAAACAACTATGTCATGCCAGCGGCGACCGGCACGGTTACATTTTCTAATATAGCGAAATTTTCGGAATTGGTTCAACCCGGTGGACCGTTTGCTGTGAACTGTGTCCAATGCCACAATCCGGTCTTTAAAAACGGTAGTCTCAATATTTTGGATTATACAAGCGTCATGCAATTTGTAACTCCGGGACTTTATAGTTCCCATGGCGATCCCGAGAGTGCGATGATTAGTTTGATTCAAGGTAACGACGCGAACGTGATGCCGCCGAAAGGTCAGGTGCCGTATTACGTACCTTTCACCACTCCGTTTATTTCTTGGTTCAATGCGGGAGCACTGAACAATTAAGTGATCAGTCAAGCGAACAACGACCCGAACAAATATCCGAGCAATTAGCTTGGGCTCAAATGTGATGAGAAAAGCCCGATCCATTTAAGATCGGGCTTTTGCATTCGTGCAACTCACTAGGGAAGCTGGCGATACTTAGAGCTCTCTGAGCGAATGAACATCTTTGCTCCAAACGGCGTCCACCACCGATTCAAGACGGCACCGTACTTGGACAGGCGGAAGCAGCCGTGGCTAACAGGCGAGCCCGGTACAACGATCGGTGATTCTCCTTGGGTCAGCTGATGCATTCCCATGTAACCACGAGTTTGAAAGCCCGGAGCTGCATCCCACTTTACGAAGTTCGGCATCACCCAGCCGCCGCCCCCGGTGTAATGCGAAAGACGAACGCCCGAGTTTTGCCCTGCGGCTATTCCGCCGGTCTCCGCGTCGTGTTGAGCGTCGAGCGCCGTGTAGCCGCGATCTTTTGCCCAGCTGCGAAGCGAGACAACATTGAGACTATCGTAAAGCGTAGATCCAGTATTGGAGCGCTGGCCCGAAGTGGCAAGTCGCATAATCTCAACTGGTTTACCGCCGCGAATTTCGCAAAAAGAAATCGTTTGGCCTGTGCAGTAGTTCACGCCTTTAAAGTTTGTGATCGGGCGATGTTGTGCGGGTGTTGAATAGAACCCGTGGCCTGAGCCATCGCCCTGAACGCTTGTCATAAAATGGCGGAAGTTGGTCTCATCCTGAAGATCTAAGAATGCGTTAAAATCTGGTGCGTTGGCGTTGATGAACGGGTAGCTCTCTTGAACGCCTTTGCATTGGCCCTTGTCATTCTTCGTATTCAGATCCGCTACGAGAAAGCGCTGACGGTAATTGAACTCATCAGAAACATTCGGAGTTTGGTTGACCGCGTCCGCCAAAGTGAATGTTCGACCAGTGTGGGGATTGACCATTTCAAGGAATGGAATGTCACAAGGATTTGACACGGCGGCAGAGGCCAGCGAGGCAGACAGCGAAAAAACAGCTCCGGCAACCAGGCCGGATGTATGAACATAACGCCAAACGAGAGAGGGCATAGCAACTCCTAAAAGAGGTTGGGAAATTTTTTAACTCAAACTTCGCATGGCTAGCTCAAAACTTTTCAGCAAAATTTTCAGCTAAACAAACTGAATAGACGCTGTCATTTCGACTTATGTCGACTTATGAAAGTTCATGAAGTGCTGCATGAAGCTAAATTTTTGAGTAACGGAGTTGGGTGGATTGCAAAGCACTTGCCAAGGCACTAGATGCCCTTAACTAGAGGCTGTTTGCTAATTGAGTCATCCCTTCACTCTGCTGATTAGATGAAATATTATTTCCCCCGATGTCATTTCCGAATATTTTAAGGGGAAAATT
>JAYVND010000442.1:0-4668 GCA_043758635.1 Bdellovibrionales bacterium | reverse complement strand
AAGTCGGTGATTCCGATCTGCAGTGCCTGTGCGAAGATCAAGGTAAACGAAGCGTGTACGCTGATTGAGGAGATTTTCGAGTTGAAAAATTCCGATCTTCATTATCAGAGGCGGTGTCTGCACACCACCATTAGTCTGAGATAGGCTGTCACTCATCCGCTAACTCCGGTCTCCGGCATGACTTCTGCTGCCGCAGCTTTGCCTGACGCCGGAAGCTTTCGGTACTGGCTCACAACCAAAATTAAACCTAAAGCTGCTAGCACACCGGCGAGCCAAAATGGGCTGGTGCGACTGACATCTTGGTATAAAATTCCACCGACAATTGGCCCGAAAATTCTGCCAAGTGAGGCGATAGAGTTTGTCACGCCCATCGCAGCCCCCTGTTCATCGTGAGGAGTCAGCAGGCTAATCATCCCGACGTTCGGAGGGCGCATCATTCCGTTTCCTAAAGCCAAAATCGTCATCGTCACCGCGAGGATCGTAACGGTCGTCGAGATCGCAAGACCGAACAAACTTATGGCGAAGAGCAGTAAACCGATTGCGAGAATTTTTGGTTCTCCCCACTTCGGCATCCATTTTCGAATGAGGTACCCTTGAGTGAAAACCATGAGCACACCGATGTACGCAAATCCGTATGAAGCCGTGCGCAAGTCCCAATTGAAAACGTCAGCGACGTAAGGAAAAAGCATCGATTCCATCTGAGCCATTGCAAGCCCTGAAAGAAAAAACACGGCGATCAAAGATCCCGAAATAGGTCGGTTCAACTGACTGAAGATTTCGCGGATTCGATTCTTGCGAACCCGTGGACTCAGACGAACTGACTCTGGCAAACTTTCCTCTAAAACCGCAAAGGCGAGCAAAAAGTTTGCAAAACAAAGAACGGCGGCACCGAGTGCCGAAAAACTCATCCCAAGAGGAGGGTGTGACCCCAATTTCTGCCCAACGAGCCCCAGCAAACCGCCCAGCAGCGGACCAAAAATGAAGCCTAGGCCAAAGGCCGCACCGATCATACCCATTCCTTTGGAGCGATCTTTTTCGGTGGTCACATCAGCAATGTAGGCATGAGCAGCTGAAATATTTCCGCCAAAAATTCCAGCGAGTGCGCGAGCTACGAAAAGCATCGTGAGCGTGGTCGAAAACGCAAAGAGCAAATATGACAACGCTCCACCAAAGAGACTGACCAAGATCACGGGACGGCGCCCGATGCGATCACTTAAAGAACCCCAAACGGGGGAAAACAAAAACTGCATGATAGAGTATATCGCCATCAAAAATCCAATTTGAGCTGGACTCGCGTGATACTCGCGCGCAAGAAATGGGCTCAACGGTATAACAATCCCAAAGCCCACCAAATCTATAAAGACCGTAAAGAAAATTGTGATGAGTTTTGGGCGACTCGTCTTTTTGCCAGAACCAGGGCCAGAACCTGGGCCAGAACCAGGGCCAGAACCAGGGCCATCGCCAGGCCCTTGATCGGTGGATTTCTTCGATTGGAAATTTGATTGAGAATCGGAAAGATTTGCCATTTTCGAAACCCACCTACTTTCATGGTCGGCACTGCCAGAGGAGCGGTGTCAGATGACGGGTGTCAACGTCGCACGGTCTGGGTGCGATGGCAAGTGATGCCCGGCATCAATGGCGTTAAGAAACTCGAGTGCGAGCCTCGCCCAACTCGCTCGCGCCAAATACGCATGCTAAGATTTGCGGATGCTTGAACTTCGCGCTGCCCATAACCATTTTAAATTCTTCTGCGTCGCTCCTGCGCTGCTTGTCCTGCTTGTTGCGAATTCCGCTCTCGCGGTGACAGCGGATCTTGAGTTGCCGCCGTGGATTTGGCGAGAAGGAAGTTGGGGAATTTCGGGTTGGGGTGATTACTCAAGCTCCAGCGCAAATTATGGAACGGCCGCAGGTGGTCTTACCAAGTTGCCAAACGGCAACTCTTTCAACGTCGTCGAGTCCACATACAAAGCGCGTTTTGCTTTTCATGATTTGATTTCAACGTACGCAGGTGCGGGCTACAACTACGCGCTAGCCAAAGACAATGGAGTCTTAAAAACGAACGGACAGCCGAGCATTGGCTTTATGGGAATCGACTTCAATCTTCCAAACCGGTGGATTCGCCTGATTCCCGAAGTTGAGGCAGGATTCCCATTTCATCATTTCGACATCAACAGTTCTGCGCTCTCCACTGGTGATTCTACAACTTACTTGCGAGCATCGCTCTTTTACTTTAAGCCGCTCCACCTAAGCCGAACCGCTGTAATTGACATCTTGGGCCATACAAGTTTTTACGCGCCGACGGACAACCTTCCTAAACTCGGGATGTTTGAAGCAGCTCTCGAAATTCCGCTCACCCATGGGATCGCGATTGGTGGCGGAGGTGAGGGCTACGCTACGATCATTTCAGATGGCTACTCTTTTGCTCAACGTCAGACATATGCATCGTTGGCCGAAGCGCAAAGTATGCGATATGACTCCTACAACCCTTCGCTCTTTGAACTCAAAGCATGGCTCCGCCTTCTGCCAATGCCGGGCTACAACATGCGGCTTGGCTACTCGAAATCAATCAATGGAACCAACACGGCAAGTGTTCAAGCCGTCACGCTCGCAGTCGCATTTAACTTCTCCTCCATTTATAAACCCGCTGGAGTGTTGCGAGGTGCGCCGGTTCGTTCTGGCAGTGGGGCGTCGGATCGACTCTTTGATCAAAATCGCGTGCGCGATCGACACGGTGACGGATTTGTTCCCGACGATCATGCTGATGAGCCACCCAAGGCGGCACCTGAGACAACGGATGGTGGACTTGGTGGCACGGAACAAATTCTTGAAGATCACAAACCATGAACAGCCAAACCCTGTTCAACCGTATTTGAATTGCACAAAATCGAAGGAGAGAAGAGATGAAGATCATCCTACAAAATCTTAACGCCCTGGTTGCCCTTTTATTGATTCTTGCTACAGGTGTTGCGCATGCCGAGTTGGTTCGAAAAGATTTGGAGTACCATCTCGGTGGCCGCGATTACGTTGGATATTTAGTTTTTGACAATGCCGTAAAAGGAACAAAGCCGGGAGTGCTTGTTGCTCACAACTGGATGGGCATCACCCAAGTCACTCGCGATCGCGCCGACGACGTAGCAAAGCTCGGGTACGTCGCGTTCGCGGCAGACATTTACGGCAAAGGCATCCGTCCTAAGAACACTGACGAAGCCGCTTCACTTGCTGGTGGTCTAAAGAAAGATCGACTCATCATTCGTATGCGAATGCAACAGGCGCTCAAGGTCTTGCGCGAACAAGCTGATGTGGATGCAAAAAGAATCGCAGTGATCGGTTATTGTTTTGGCGGCACGGCCGCCCTCGAACTCGCGCGAACGGGAGCTGAATTAAAATCGGTGGTCTCATTCCACGGTGGGCTGGACAGTCCGAAGCCTGAAGACGGAAAACGAATCAAAGCAAAGCTCTTGATTTTGCATGGTGCCGACGATCCGTTTGAAAAGGCACAGGACTTGGCCGCATTCGAAGCTGAACTTCGCGATGCTCGACTCGATTGGCAACTTGTGAAGTACGGAAATGCCGTTCACGCATTCACCGAAAAAGAAGCTGGCAATGACAACAGCAAAGGAGCGGCCTACAATGAACTTGCTGACAAGCGCTCGTGGATCGCGATGAAAAACTTCTTCCAAGAATCACTTTAAAAATCACATTGTGAATCGCATTAAAAATCGCTCTGCGGATCGCATTAAGAAACATTGTGAGAAACGTCTCAATGACACTTAATAAAAGAAAGGCATCCGGGTGGGATACCTTTCTTGCTGATCGGTTGTTGTGTCGTCGGTGTTATTAGAATGGACCTATCGTTATCATCAAAATAAGTTTAGACCTATCTCATGTAACTTTTGTCATGCTGAACCCCCACATAAACCGCTTAAGCTTTTCCGATAGGTGCTCCGGCCGGGCGCCTTGGAATCATGGTTCCGTTTGCCGCAACTTCGCTAGAGCCAAACGCACTTGACGCCGGAACCTGTGGCGAGTTTCCACCGAAGCCCGATTGAGCGCCGTAGCTGCTTTGTTCGAGTGAGAGGCCCGAGCTCACGCTTGCGCCGGCGGGTTGATGATTCATACCAGCGTTCGACGTCGCATTCGGGTTCATTCCCGTGTTCATATTTTGATTCATGCTATGATGATGGCCCGCATTCATATTCGAGTTCTGTGCCGTACCGGAATTCGCTGATGGATTCATTCCTCGGTAGTTCGCTTGCTGGTTAAAGTGATTTTGATTCATTCCTCGGCCCATTTGCTGATTCGAGTTATGCGCGTTTAACATCGAGGCGCCCGGGTTGAGACTCGCCGCCGCTTGAGCCAAATTGATCTGCGGATCAGGAAGCATCATGTGGCTCTGATCCAACATCGAAAGATGGGCTCCGCAAACTGAACGAAGATTGGCCTCGAACTGCATGCGCGTGCGTTTCAAATCCGAAATTTCTTGGTAAATGCGTTTTAAAGAGTCGCGACTGTCCTTCAAAATCATCTCGGCTTTTTGTTGAGCATCGTTGATGATGAGTTTCGCTTCACGTTCGGAATCCAAGCGAATTTGCTCTGACATGCGGGTCGCCGTTGCGATGGTTGCTTTTAACGAGTCATCGCGCTCACGGTACTCGAGAATTGCCATCT
>JAYVND010000441.1:0-4673 GCA_043758635.1 Bdellovibrionales bacterium | reverse complement strand
CTGGACCGTCGATGGCGGAGCGCAATGGATGAACGGGCCAGGCAATAGCCCGATGGGGATATGGGCAGATCAAGACCGGGTGAGCTGCGCAGCCAATTATCTGTTTTAGAACTCTTCCGTGTTCATTTCGAAAAATGAACTGAATCTAATTTAAAATTCCACTGGGACAGCCAGGAGTCCATTTGAGATGGCTCTCCAGCCATTGAGTTTTGCACTTCCGAGTGGACCCATTGAGAAAGCTGGTAACGGTACAGACTGGATGTAAGGTTTCTCAAGGGCTGACTTCAAAGTATCGAGAAGCTTCGGGGCCAAATAGGTGTTTGGCGAATAAGTCTTGACGTATTCATCGCCGTACTTCGCTTTCAGAGCCGTTCCGCTCGCGACCGCCGTGATTGTAAGCAGGCCATGAGTGATTGCTGGTTGAATTTTCGCCTGGCCGGTACCGTTAAGTAAAACGTAGTTCCAAGTTTGAAGGGCTCCTCCCGAATGATTTGGAAGGGCACGCTGCGACTGAATCCAGCCGCTTGTCACAACGGTTGCTTGCGCCGATCCATCGCCCTGCCACGAAATATTCTGCACTGAGGGCGTGTGAAGTTGAAAAAAAAATTTGCTCTGCCCGTTGTAGTTGTGGAGGTCTGGCCAAACGAAGAACTGCTTCACGCGCGATTCTAAAAGTTCTTGAAAGCTCGGCTGCGAATTTAAATCGAAAGCGGTATCTTGATTGTAAGCGACGAGCTCAGACTCGAGAATGTCTTCCCACGAATGGTTGAGGGTGATCAGCTGAGGGACCGCCGTGCCTTGAAGTTCGGTTGGAACATCGGTCAGATTGAGGGAGCGAATAGATACAGCATTGCCATCCTCGCTCCAGTCGAGTCGACCGAATATCAACAACCCTGATTTACTTGCGACAAAGCGCGAGAAGTTCAAACGAAGCGGTAGTGGATTTTTAGGAAGCGGAATCGAAGTTGGGCTTTTAAGTGAAGTCAAAACTGCGTCGACTTCGGTCTGGATCTTTTCAGAAAGTTTTTGCTGAATGTACGCTTTAAAAGCGTCTGCAGTTTGGAGCTGCTGCACGAGCGAGTTTTTTAACTCCTGATCGAGTCCGCTTGGACCTTGGCAAACGATGCTGCCGACTTTCCATGAATTCGCAGGCCATGCCAAGTTGAATTGGGAGACATCGGTGCTGAGTGAGGTCTCACTGAATGTGTATGAGATGAGGGCCCGTGCCTGAGCGGCAGTTTGCACAAGCTGAATCGGGTTGCACACCGCTTGAATGTGAACTTTGACCGTCGCGGAGCCGATTGTTTTCAAGACAATTTGATCAATCGAGAGCTTTTGAACGGTAACACCAATTGCGAGATTCCGAGATTGAACGGGATAGCTATTTCCATTGGGCTCAGACGCGACAAATCCACTTGTGACGGTCGAGGTGATGCCGCTCGCCTGCCAGTTGAGTTCATTCACCGTGATCGTCTGATCAGGCAATGCCTCTTGATCATTTACAGTGTAGTTTTTCAGCACTGTTAAAACTGAGTCCGAGAACACTGGCCAAGGGATGTAAAGCGCAACCTCAGAACCCTGAGGTGCTGCTTCAACGCTATCACCGAGCGGGTGCCAGCTTGGCTCTGCCTCAATCATCATGCGACCGCTCGCTTGCCGAATTGGTTGGAACTTATTGTCGGCCCCAGCGGTGGAAACTCCCAGCACTAGAAAAACTGGAAACAAGAGCAGGCTCAAATGTCTGCGCTGTGATGAAAGTCGCATCGTTTCTCCTCGACTGGGAATTTGACAGTATTGCGTAGATTTGTTGTAGCAAAGAGTCACCGAAGTGAAAACCGAATTGCATTTCCACTAGGTTGTTCTTTACTGTGGCCGCTGTCATGTCTGTACCGCTGCTCTTTCACACGAGGTTCTAATGCATTGTAAACAACCGAAGTTCTTGACCAGCTGTGTTGCAATCGAAACGCATCACTCGCCATCGTTAAACAAGGGCGCGATCTGGCTCTGTCGGGCATTTATTTTCGCAGCTTCGCTAGGGAATGCGGGCTCGCTGGCTCATGCGAGCTCAACCGAAGCCCAAAGAGCGGGGAGCGTAACTCAAACCACTTCACCGACTGCTTCTTCTGGCGTTTCTGGCTCTATGGCCACGCAAGCCATTCTAGAAAAAGCGCGCCTGAAGTTGGACAGTAAAAAAAATCAGGCACACGTCGTGATGAAGATCATTGAGCCAGGTGGAGAGATCAAAGCGCGCGAAATGGATATTGCGATCTTGCAGACTCCGAACGGTTCTAGAGCATTGGTGAAGATGACTGCACCGGCCGACAGCAAGGGAACCGCGATACTCGCGATTGTCGAAAATGGCGAGCAGCAGCAGTGGCTTTACCTGCCAGCAAGCAAACAAGTGCGAAGAATTGCGAGCGTGAGTAAGTCGAGCGGAATTCTAGGTTCTGAACTCACGGCTGAAGATATGAATCCAGATGCGCTGAAAGATGCGCAAGTGAAGTCGATCTCCAACGATGGGAAAACGGCGGTCATTCGGCTGACGCCAAAAGCTGGGACTTCAGACTATGCCTACGCTCAGACAACTTTTGATTTGAACGACGATCTCCCAAAAAAAACGGAGTACTTCAAGGCGGATCTCGTACAGAAGGTGATTGAATTCCAGGATTACAAAACATTTTCGGGCGGAATAGCTCGAGCGCAGAAGGTTCATATAACGAATCCAGTCAAAAATCGCGCGACCGATATTGAACTCACAGATATCAAGACATCGGCAAAATTGTCAGACAGTGACTTCACTCCTCAGGCATTAAAAAACAATTGGTAAACACACTCAGTTCATTGAAAAGCTCGCGCAAGGACCAATGGGTGACTTAAAAGATAAAAAACCCGAAAGGCAATTGCCTTTCGGGTTTTTTATCTTGCACTTCGGTCAAGCGGTTGAAGCTAGGTAATGGATAAGCGTGCTTTAGCTTCTATCAACTCAACCAAAATGCGCTTTAACACTTCGTAGAATTAGTTGTTTGCACCATTGCGGCAAACAACGAGAGCTTCACCGGTGTTGCGGTCAACGCCGTTCACGCAGTTGGCAGCGCGGAACACAGTCGTTTGCAAAGGCTGTTGTGGAGTTGCTTCCGAGCCAGTTTGTGCTTGAACGCCACCACGGTAAGTCGATGTTCCGTAAACGCCTGTTGGCATTGGCGTCGGGTAGTCCTCTTGTCCAGCCATAGCTACAGTAGAAGCAAGAGCGATAACAGTTGCGATTACAAATTTCATATAAACTCCTTAGTCAGTTGTTAGTCAGTTGGTTTCTAAATTGAATCGGGTCGCATTCGAGAGTTTCGAAATTGTTGCTCCGATGAAGAAGGATTTAATCGGAGCTCGATGATTCCGCAATTCGAAGTTTGAGGTTGTCAAAAAGTTACTCGCCTGCTGATAATAAAATACTGGCGTAAGTATCTGTAATTGTTGATCAATAAAGTTCTTAAAAAGTTTGCGCGCAAGATTTGAGGCTGGACAGGTCAGATTTTGCCGATCTCAGCGCCAGATGAGTTTATAAACTTACTCAGTACTAGTTTTTGCACAATTGGTATTGGCTTGTTGCTAGAGGCTTGTTGCTAGAGGCTTGTGGCTAGAGGCTTGTGGCTAATGGAACTGTGGACTCGCCAGGTTTTCAGGACGCGATGATTTCTATGCAGCCAAACGTCGCCTAACGGCATCTTTAAGTTGAGGAGATAAAAGTGAACAAAGGCAGCGGGAGATATTTGAGAAAACTGATGTGGTCTATAATTGTTCTAGCGGGGATTGCAGTTGCGGTCGAGCGCATCAGTCAGCGAGAGAAATTCCAAATTGAAAACGCAACCGTGCTCAGTGAGCCCGCGCCCAGTTCGCCCGCAGGCGAGTCGCGGCCCAGTTCGCGGCCGACTCCTTTTGAAAGTGGCCGGAACACGAACTTGCTAGAGAAAAAAGCGAACGTTTCATTAGCTGAAGATGAGCGAATCGCGGCCGATAAGAAGGCACTAAAGGGGGAAGCGGCTGCGCGACTTTCATTTCGGCATACGGGGGAAGCCGTGTTTCGCCAACTGCCAACGATCAAAACAATGATTAGCGTGACCGCAGAAGAGGCGCATGGCGTCCCACGGGTCGTGCAGGAGGCAGGCGCTGGACTCGGTCAGATCGCTCAATCATTGGAGAATGACCCGCGCCTTGCGAGCGACGGCGTCCAATTTTACATGCGGTGCTATCGCAATTCTTCTTTCATTCCACAGGTACGAGCCCTGTGTCTGGCCGACGCTCGCAACTTGCGCAAACAAAATTCCGGTGCGAGTTTTCCAACCGAAGACCTGAGCGGTGTGCCACTGCAAGTGATTCAGTTATCGAAACAAATTCCGGAATAGTTTTGAGTTTTTAAAAGAATTCCCACTCTCGACCTCAAACGACGAGAAATAGATTAATAAAGTTTATAGCGGCTCGTTGGTTGATTGTGTTTTGTAAAGGCAGATTTTTATTTACTACTGAGGATCTGTTTCACCCGGATTGCGATATCGGCAGGTTCAAACGCGGGGAACGAGCAGCGATGCTCACCGCAAACAAATGCGGCCGGTTTACTTAGAGTTGGATAGCTGTTGTTAGGATTTGGGAGTGGCCCTTCATTTTTTGCATCCCACCACTCC
>JAYVND010000440.1:0-4725 GCA_043758635.1 Bdellovibrionales bacterium | reverse complement strand
ATGCTGTACGACTTTCTTCATTGAGTGAGGCGCAGCTTGCGCCATCATTGGAATAGCGAAGGCTACCACTGGTAATACAAAAAAACGCTTCATGCTTTTCTCCATGCTCATCCGTGACTCCGGCAGTTTTTGGTGTTGAACTTGAATAGATTAAATTCATTGATGAGAAAAAGAAAGAAATGAAAATCAAGACGCCAAATAACCGTCGCTTTTTACCGTTCACTCGTATTCTCAAGTTTATGCACAAGCACCTGTTGGCGTTGCACGAATGGACGATCTCACGTCCACGAATCGTGATTGCGGCACTACTGACTTCGTTGGCAACCTCCATGATTCTTCTCCCACGCCTACGCGTGCTGATAAGCATCGATGATTTAGCTGATCGCGATTTTCAAACTTATGATCAGCTTACGGATTTAAAAAAGAAGTTCCTAGACCAGAACGAAATTTTTGTTGTCATTCGCCGTGAGGACAATCTGTCGCCAACAAAACTTGACCTCTGCGCAATTCAGAAATGGGTTCAATCGATTAGTGACACCAGGGGTGACATTCGCGCGATTGTTTCCACTTTAGGAGTGACGTGGCCAACAGAAACAAAAACGAGCTTTCAAGCATCACCGCTCCTCGCTCCAGATTGCACCGATTTAGCAAGAGACCAATCTGCAGAGTTTAAAGCAGGATTCACAAAAATTCTTGCAAGCCCGTGGGGTGGGACTCTCACATCACGGGTCGCAGATGATGTCGCGATTGTTTTTTTTCCGGCGAATCTAGCAAAGCCAGGAATGTTTGGCTCTTTTGACTCTCGAATTGTAAGTGAGCTGCAAAAAAGTTTTGTTGAGGCTGTTCAAGAGCCCATTCCCCAGCTTCACGCAGCGTGGGCCGGCGATGGAATCTTTCAATACCATCTCCAAAAAGGTTATGAGGCCATGCCGCTCCTCAATATTCTTATGTGCGGCCTTGTGATCATCCTTTTCCGCATCTTTTTCGGTACCTACAAAAGTAGTTTGATCTTCCTACAACTCGTTGCTTGGGTCTCGTTGCCCGTTTACGGATTGATGGCAATCTTTGGCTCTCCCATTGATGTGCTTTCGAGCTCTTTGTCGTTGATGTTTTTCGTGAGTTCACTTGAAGATTTCGTGTTTGTCACACATGTGCATCGCTCCTGGGGATGGCGAAGATCTTTTCGCCGCGTCATCATGCCTTGCTTTTTCACTTCACTTACAACGGTTGTCGGGTTTGGCTCCCTGGCCTTTGCAGATCTTGGTATGATTCGCCGCTTTGGAATTTGGGCAGCGGTTGGGGCAGCACTCGAATGGGTGGTCCTGTTTCTCTTTCTGCCGGCAGCCCTCTCACTTTTTCCTTCTTGGCAAACTTGGGTAGATTGCGAGCGAGCGTGGCAACCGAAAGTGACCGGGCTACTGGACTTTCGTCCAAGGCGGTGGCTCACCGCGATGGCTCTCCTTATCTTGCCGTTGAGTCTTTGGGCGACTCACCAACTTCGCATCTCTGATTCTCCTGAGCGCCTGTTACCCGCAAATTCTCAACCGCGGAAAGACTTAAGCGTGATCGAGAAAACTCGCGGCTGGCGGGCCGAAGTGAGCCTTGTTTTCAAAAATGCGGACGATGTCCGATTTAATAATCAGATTATTTCAGTGGTGAGCCACTGGCCGCTTGTCGTTCAAATCGAAGATATTTATAAAGTCAGAGAGTTTATGACTAGCCATCTTTCCGCGCCGATGCGTAACTACATGACGGACCTCATTGATCAAAATACATTGGGACATAGGTTGGGTCCCAATGGTGCCGAGACCCGGGCGATTGTTTACCTAAAAAATCTCGACATTGTTGATGTGAATCTCATGCGTCAACAAGTTTCTAAAATTTGCCCGAATCGGGAGTGTTGGCTTGCGGGGAGTCTAGTCACTTATGGAGAACTCGGAGAGCGAGTGCTGGGAACACTTTATAGCTCTCTGGGGGTGAGCCTAGTTTTAGTTCTCGGCATTCTCACATTTCTAGCGCTGGCAATCCAACCTCGCGCTCTGATTCCACTCGCAATTTCGAGTCTGTGGGGTCCTGCCGCACTTCTAGTGGTGTTTGCTGTATTTCAGCTTCCTATATTCTACATCACGAGCATGATCGCATCGATTATTGTGGGGCTTGCTGGCGACAATGCGATTCAGTTCCTATTTTACTCCGGCTCCGGGCGAGGAATGCAAAAAAGCGTTTCAAAAATGGGAAGCGCCGCTTTTCTGGTCGCCTTTTTTATGATTTGTGAATCGACTGCGTTCTTTTTTGGTTACTTCGAACCGATGCGTCTTCTAGGTCTTATGATGATGATCGGGATCGGACTCGCATTTCTTGGCGATGTCTGGATCTTGAGGGGCCTCTCGGGAGCAGATTGATCAGCCCTTGTTCCGGAAATTTAAAACCGAAATAGGATTTATATCGAAATCGAAACCTTTGTGTTCATTCATTCACTTGACGAAAACCGGTGGTTTCGTCGAAATCATCCTATCGCACCAACGTAACGATTGGTCGCAAAGCTCATCAGGGGAGAATCGAATATGAAAATGACGGGATTCAAGAATTTAATTGCAACACTTGCGCTCACAGGCGCAGTCGGAATGATGTTTTCGAGCTTCTCTGAGGCAGGAACTGTGGAACTTCCGATTGTACAAGGGCATGCACAAGTTGCAGGAACTTTGCATTATGTACGTCAGGATGAGCACACTTCAGATTTCAGCGTAACGCCGGGCCTAGAATATTTCATCATCGATCGTATTTCTGTCGGAGCCTCGGCGAGTTTGGACTGGAATAAAGTCAAAGACCAAACAAACTTCTCACACACACTTGCGCCATCACTGACTTGGTATTTTTTGGATTTGAATCCGTTTGAAGTTTTTGTTCACCAGACGGTCGATTTCGGTGTGGCTTCGAAAGACAGTCACCCAACGGGCTTCACCACGTCGGTGGGTTCGAGCATCTTCTTCAACAAATATGTGGCATTTGCACCAGAAGTCACTTGGCATTACGGCGCACAGAGACAAGGTTACTGGGAAGTGAACGGTATGTTCCAGACGTTCTTCTGATAGAACGGATGGTTTAAGTCTAATGGGTCTACTCTGCAGTGCACTCGCCTGAGTGCACTCGCCAGGTGGCAGGTTCCTGTGTGAGTGCGTTTATCTTTAATCGCTCACAATTATTCGTGGCTACTGCCTAAAGCCGTTGGTCTTTAGGCTCGTTATTCTGACGCAGGCTCTCTCGATGCAACCTTTTGCATGATCATCACTGAACTCACTTCACCGCGGCTTCGATGATCATCCCCTGCCATGTGGAGGGTATGCCCTTCGCTCACCATGCCCAATATGCATTTGCCTTCGATATCCTGTGTGACTGTCAGTTTTTTTGCACCCGCAACATCACAATGCTCGGAATCTTGGTCTGAAACTAAAAACCAGCCCTGCGTCTTTAAAAACGTCCGCGCTGTCTTCGAATCTTTCAACTGGCCGACCAACTTTTCACTCAACTGATAGCAATTTTGCGAGCACGCAGCTGCGACGTCATCTGAAACTACTGTCTCCACCCGCTGACCAGAAAAGCCAGCGAGCTGCGGCGACCCGAGTTTCATTCCTTTTCTAAGCGACACTCGGAAAATATTTGCTTTGAATCGAAGATATAAGCTGGTATCGCTCGACGCGATCTCTGCCAACTTTGAACCCATGACCGTTGGCGGAACGTACGGCATCGCAGCCGGCGGGGGATTATTCATTTCTGTCGGCATCAAGGCGCCCGTTGATACGGTCGGTGTACTGAGATGGACCTCATCTTTGAATGGACGTGCTGGCTCAATAATAGGTATGACAGATGCTACTGTCCTCGCATCTTTCTTAGGCTCTTTTACGAGTGCGCCGACTTTAGCAATCTCTGCATTCGGCACTTCTGGCTTTTGCTTTACACCCTCTTCCATCTTGTGCATTGAATCCTCGAGACCGCCAGGAACCGCTTTATACTTCGCGTTTGCCACAAGATCTTTGTCGTGAGCCGCATTGTAATAATAGGCCCCGGCAGATAATGCCAGGCTAACACCGACTCCTATTAAAATTTTCCTATCGCGCCCTGCCATAACACTACCCTCGCCACTCATACGTCTGTCAGCGACCAGCCTGTTGATTTATCGGCTTAGAACCTACGAAGCTAAACGCCTGGAAGTGCCACGAGTCCGATTTCCCGGAGATATCTGCGCCGGTCGAGCCAAAGATGCCGACACTGCTCCGAACCAATACAATGCAGGACGCAATACAAGACGAGACACAATCAAAGACTCAGAAAAGACTCCCAAAAGACCCGATGGCCTGTCGAAACTTTTGACAATGTCTAGCGCAATTCGCCGCGTCCTCATTGAAGAGGAAGCGCCCCCGTCATCCCCGCGCAACCTCGTCTTGTTAGAAGCTACTCAAAGGCATCTCAGTGGAAGCGTGTCTAAAACGCATCGGCACACCTTCTGCACTGAATTTGACCAAGCTTGTATGACCACTGAGCTCACTCATCTTTGATTTATCTTTGATTCGCCTTTGATTCGCCTTTGAGCTTGGAGCGAACCTCAGTACGTCAAATCTTAAATGCGCAGCGGAGACATCGCTTGAAAAAAAGTCGTGAATTGCAACTCGAAATCGCTCTGCTCTTGGTGTTGATCACCTTACTTTCGCTACAAGCAAACTTAGCGTT
>JAYVND010000439.1:0-4729 GCA_043758635.1 Bdellovibrionales bacterium | reverse complement strand
TGGAATATCGAGTTCGACGGCGAGGCGATGCGTGTCGAGCACATTGAATATCGGGTCGCCAACGCTGAAAGATGCGCCACTTTCAATCAATCTCTTAGTGATCACGCCAGAATGGCTCGCCGTCATAAAGCAGCGATCACCTTTCAAGATCAGAGACAACTGTTTCTCGCGACGGGCAACGCCTACGTTCAGCTCTTCTAGTCCTTTAGAATTCGCAACGCGCTTCTCCTCCGACAGTGAAAAACATTCCGCGCTACTGATCTCTAGAATCGCCGAGCCTATGCCTACGGATTCGCCTTCTCGCTTGAGAAGAGCGACTGTCCGTCCCGAAACGCGCGCCGACTCCACACTGAGCGCGCCGTCTTGAGGAATGATCCGGCCTGTGATTGCGACTCCGCTCGCATCGGCACCTTGCTCGACGCGGGCCCATTCATAAGGGCCCTCTCTTATTATCGCCTCTGGTTGACTGAACTCCCCAGGCCTGGTTGGCTTTGCGCTTCTTGCCGACAGCGCATTGCGACTCAAGGCCAAACCACCCGCGAGCACTACCAGTCCCAAGACTCCAATGAAACATTTCATCGATTCACTCCTGACTGCTGGCAACGGAATTCGCTGACTGGATTTTTTCTAAGAGAAAGTTGCGGCTCGTTTTCGAATTGGATTTTTGACGAGGAACTGAATCTTGGCTACCCGTGCATCGATCAAGACAGCGCAAGCGGGAAACGAGAATGCTTGCACGCAGCTGGATATCCTGAGCCCTTAAATCGGCAAGAGTCTTACGAGATAGCACAAGCTCTGCGTAACCCAGTTTACCCGCACGGTAGGCCGAGTAAGTACTTTCAACGAGTGCTTCCGCTAAATTCAAATCATTTCTCCGCAGCTCAACCAGTCGGCGATGACTGCGCTTGTACTCGAGAGCCGCATCTTCCCTGTCGGCCTCGGCGGTGATGCGTGCTAGATTTGCGGTGTTAGCATCCATTCGCGCCTGAGCCTTTAACTTTTGAACTTCTGCTCGCTCCTGAATCGGAAACAGCAACGGGAGCGTGACGCTCACGCCGTAGCTCCACGTGTTCGCTTCGCCGCTGGGGCTACCTGGAAGATAGACGTAATGATTACGAGTCACGCTCACATTGAAGTCTGGCACCTGCGTCCAAAATGCAGTTGCTTGGGTGGCCTGGGCGATGTGGAAACTTGCCTTGGCACGGGCTTGGTCCGCAGAGTCAACACCAAGCCTTTCTAGAATTTGGGGACTCAGGTCATCGTCAAGTTGCAGCCTTGGATAGGCGCCGGGACGCTCGCCCGCGTCGCTCGGATTCTCGCGCAAATTCTCACTTGAATCTGGCGTCGAAATTTGAGCTAACTCGTGGCTCGAATCACGCAGCGTCTTGCGATCCGAAACTTGGGATTGATCCGTCTGTGGAGCAACGATCGACATCAACCGACTGAGTTTAGCGCAAGCCACCTCGGTTTTTTCGCGTGCCGTCTGCGCATCCATCTGTGCCTGATGAACTTGCAGCTCGGATCCGATTTTCTCAGCCTGTGTCGAGTGGCCCTCTTCGTATAGGCGCTTGAGCGTGTTTGATACCGTCTCGAGGTCTTCAAGTGTCGCGACGGTCAATAGGTCAATTTGTTGCGCCTGCGCACAGTCGACATAGCTTTGAATCGCAAGTTTTGCGGTCTCAAAACTACGTGCGCGAAGCTCCAAGCGCAGGCCTTCTGTTCTGGAATGGTCCAATTGACTCATGACAAAAGGCTTCAGCGGAAATGGAATTGGTAACGAAAGACCCCAGGCATTCGCCGTTCCGTTGTCGGTCGTGTTGTATTGAAGAGTGGGTTCGGCGATCACAAAACGCTTCCACTCATCTTGTTGGCTGAGCTCAAGGAGCTTTTTTTGCTCGAGCACCTGCGGCGACGAGCTCAGTGCAGCATCGAGAAAAGCGTCCATCCGTACTGGCCAAAGCCTCGTGTCTGGGCGTCTCTGCGCATCTCTGGGCCTCTCCGGGCGTGTTTCTGGGCGTGTTTCTGGGCTTCCCCCGGGATCGGGCGCACGAGTGGTTGGAGCTGGGAAGGCTTCAGGAGCAGCAAAACAGATTCCGCCTTCAAAAAGAAAAGCTGAGATCAATGCTAAGATCAGTGGGATCAAAGCGAACAAAACATTCGAGCGAACGGCGGCCATCAGCACAAAACAGTGACCTGCCCGGCGATGAACAATTATGTTACGTCGATCCATCACACACTCCAGGACTGGCGCCCCATATATTTAGCACTTGTTAACTCAATTTCAACAAATGTTAATATTTCGACAATGAGAGGTCAAACCAGATTTACGGAGAGATTGAAAATTTCCTAATCATATCAATAAGTCCTAGAGACATTTTCCGCCGCTGTCTGCGCCAGTCTCGTTCAAGACTGGCCACGACGAGCTCACCGTGCCCCGGCTCCCGTCTGCGAAGATCAGGCTGTCCAAGATAGAAACGATGCTCCGAAAGCATCTCCGATTGCATTCCGGATGAGGTTCAAGGGGGGAGCAAGGGAGCGCAAATTCGTCCGTTTCAACCAGAGTTGAGCCTGAATTGAGCCAAATAAGATTCACCGCTTTCTGGCAAACGATAGAATTGTGGAACGCTGTCCATTTTAGAAGGTTTACACCATCGGCGGATTTTAGGCAGCTCACGGCACAGGCCTTGCTCCACTGCTCAATGACGAGTTGGATCGAGAAGGTCAGGACGGCTTTCGCTTAACAGATTCGACCGAGGGAAGACTTATGAGACTCACTCAACATGTCAGTTACATTCTAGGCGCCGCCGTTTGGGCCAGTTGCGCGCTCTCGACAGCTTGCGCTCCGGTGAAGTTCTCCTCGGTTCCGGTGACTCAATCGACAAGTGTCACGTGTGCTTCATTGGGTGCCGGCTGCGTGACGAGCGGCAACACCCAATCTTATGATTACAAGGTAACAATTGCGCCGGCCGCAGCCGACATCCTTTTTGTCGTGGATAACTCCGCTTCGATGTCTGCGATTCAGCATAACATCGGCTCTCGTTTCTCAACTTTTTTTAGCGCCATCCAATCGCTCGATTACCATATTGCGATCACTACAACTGATATCTCTGGATCAGGAAACGCTGCTCGTGCCATCAATCAAAACGGTGCTCTGCAAGATGGTCGATTGATCGCTTTCGGCAACGGCTCACAAGTCCTCACATCCAGCGCCGGCTCGAACACGGCAAGCTATTTCCAAAATGCAATTCAGCGAAATGAAACTTTCACGTGCGAAAGTTACTTAAGCACGCACAACTGCACACAATCCAACGCCTGCACTGACTACAGCACGTACTGCCCATCTGAAGACACACGGGGAGTTGTCGCAGCAACACTTGCTGTCCAAAGAAATGAATCAAGCTTTCTTCGTGACGGTGTGAACCTTTCAGTTGTTATCATCTCAAACGCTGACGAGCGTGCAGCCGGCGGACGCATCAGCGGTTACTTGCAGCCGGCATCATCTGACCAACCAGCAACCCTCGTGGCAGCGGTGAAGAGTGCCTTCTCAACAAAGCCACTCACAGTTGATTCGATCATTATTCAACCAGGCGACAATGCGTGCCTTCAGGCGCAGACTTTCAGCACCGCTCTTTTTGGCTGGACCGGAAACTTTTACCAGTCGCTCGCAAGCCTCACGGGCGGGGTACAAGGTTCAGTTTGCGCGAGCGACTACGGCTCTCAAATGGGCCAGATTGCGGCGACAATCACCAATCAAGTGAGCTCAGTGAATCTTCCTTGCGCCCCTGACAACAGCAAAGTGGATGTGGTCTTCACTCCGACATCATCAGCAGTAGCTTTTCAGTTGGGTGGAACGAACAACCAGCATGTACAATTCGCTCAAGCCTTACCCGCAAACACAATGGTCGAAGTAAAGTTCACTTGCACGACGAACTAATATTCCAAAACGTTTGAGAGCCAGCGAATGTAGTGACTCAAGCCTCGCAGAACCCCTGTGATGTGAACTCGCGATACGAAGGCTTGCGATCAACCGATTGCGATCAACCGATTGCGATGAGCTGATTGCGATAAGTTCTTCAGCTATAAATTCGAACAACAGCTGGTGTTTTTTCCAAAAAATCGGTTATCTCTGATTCGTACAACCCTCGAACTTGCCGAAGCCCCTCCAATTGTGAAAGAACCCTCACGTCATCACTTTTGTATCGTGATTCCTGAGGGGGAAACTTGAAACTTGGATTCGTTGCTATCCTTGCGTCGTTCAGTTTTGCGCTCGTCTCTTTGACCACCACTCGTTCGTTTGCCGACTCGGCTCCTGCCTGCATGGCTCGCGGGCAAGTTGTTCCGGTCAACAACAACCAAGTGGCCCATTGGAAAACCTCCACTCCAGATCAGTTTCGCGCTCGTGCGCATGTCGTCGGACATGTGACGCACATCTTCAACAATGAAACAGGTCATCTTCACTTTGAGGTCACTCTCGACGGCACCAATGCCACTCTGGAGATCATCTACAATCAAGAGTTTGGCTCAGTGAACCCACCTGTACAAATGGGTATTCAAGTCGAATCTTGCGGTGATTTTATCAATGCTCCCGCGGGCGGTCATCATCCTTCTCCGGATGGAGCCATTCTTCACTGGGTTCACCTTTCACCGAATCTCCAACGTCACGACAGCGGATACGTAATGATCAACGGCGTTCTTTTTGGGCTAGATGTCCAAGGCGCCGGCGACCGTG
>JAYVND010000438.1:0-4732 GCA_043758635.1 Bdellovibrionales bacterium | reverse complement strand
GGTACGCCACGAGCGGGAACATCGAATTCTAGAAGGCTCAGTGCGGCGCGAGTGGCTTAAGTAGTTAGAATAACGGATTAAATTTCACTTCGTCGGTTCCTGTATACCCACGAATGTGGGGCAGTTCTCAAGATTTAGGTTTTGAGAAGCCGGATTGCCGCTGGCCGAGTTCAAACCACTCGGCTTCCGGTGGAAGTCGATCGGCCGATTCGCGAGATTCTGCTGGGGAGTGCACAAAACGCTGAATCTTTTCAGCCGCTTCACGCGAAGCCTGAGAAAATGCACTGCCCGTCGTGGCTCCCAAGTGCGGAGTCATGACGACGTTTGGGTGGCTCATGAGCGGCGATTGGCGCGGCAGCGGTTCGCGCTCATACACATCGAGTCCCACAGCCGTCAGCCAACCGTTCTCAAGCGCCATGATCATCGCTTTTTCAGCAATCACGGAGCCTCGTGAAGCGTTTACCAGAATGACGCCGCGATTGAGAAACTCAATGTTGGCTTCGTTCAACATAAAATGAGTTTCATTCGTAGCGGGCACATGAAAACTCAAAACGTCTGAAAGTTTAAAGAGCTCCTCATAACTTACGCGCTGGGCCCGGGCGGCAACGAATTGTTCGCTCTCTTGGTAAGGGTCGTAGGCGATGACATTCATGTCGAACGCACGTGCTACTTTTGCTACACGCGAACCGATGCGACCTAAGCCAACGATGCCGTAAGTTTTCCCGCTCAGCTCTGTGCCAAAGAGCGATTCACGGTTCCAATCGCCGGCTTTGATGCCGCGATGAGCTTCGGCAATCCTGCGTGCGCAAGCCAAGACCAATGCCCACGTGAGCTCTGCGGCAGAAGCGGCATTTGCATCGGGCGTGTGCATGACGGTAATATTTCGGGCCGCGGTGAGTTTCAGATCGATGTGATCAAAGCCACTTGTTGCAGTAACAATGACTTCGAGATTCGGCGCTTGATCAAGCAAGATCGAGTTGATTTTTGTCCGTGAGCGAATCACAAGGCCTTGCGCATTTTTAAGCTCGCCAGGTGTTGGCGTTGGCGACGGGCTTGTCGCAATCGAGAGCTTTGAGTCGCTTTGTAAAAGCGCAAGCGCATCAATGTCGAAACGATCTGTGACCAAAACCTGGAATTTTTCTGCAGCTGTTGTTTTTGTCATAGAAGCACCGCCGGCGCAGATTTCAAGATCTCGGTTGCGACTCGTTCAGCTTTTGCAATTTGCTCGGGCGAAATCGTTCCCGGCTTCGCACGGTTGATGCTCTCGGCAAGTGCGGTCAGCGTACGGATTTGATCGTGATCCGAAATCGCACCCATGTGGCCCACCCGAATGATTTTTCCTTTGAGTTGATCTTGTCCACCCATCACAACGATATGTGCTGTCTTTTCCATGTCAGCGCGCACTCTTTGTCCGTCGACGCCGAAAGGCATCGAGATTGCGGTCACGGAGGGAGAAGGAATCTTTGCAAATCCCGCAAGACCTAGTTCATGCGCGCCGGCGAGAGTCGCTCGAGCCAGTGTCTGAATGCGCCCGTAAACTTGGCTCATTCCTTTCGTGAGAAAAATCTCTACGACAAGATCGAGAGCTCGAATATGTGTCACGGCTGCGCTAAATCCAGATTCTCCAGATTCATTGGCTTTGCGTTCTTTGCGAATATCGAAATAAAAACGCGGGCATTTTGCGGTTTCAACTTTTGACCACGCTTTTTTCGAAAAACTAATAAACGACAGACCAGTCGGTAGCATAAATGCCTTTTGGCTTCCGCCAATCATCACGTCGATTTTCCACTCGTCCATAGGAATTGGCAGCGCACCGAGCGCGGTGATAGCGTCGACCAAAAAGAGCGCAGAAGTTTTTGTGACGATTTCGGCCAACGCTTGAATAGGGTGCAGGACACTCGTGCTGGTTTCGCAGGCCTGGGTGAGAACCGCCACAGTCTCTGGATGGGCCCGTAGTGCCTCATTAACTAAATGAGTTTGCACAGCTTCGCCCCATGGCACATTGATGCGCGTGACTGCGGCGCCAAAGGTTTCGGCCATGTCGGCCCAACGTTCTCCAAATTTACCAGAGACGATGGCAATCACACGATCTCCTGGCGAGAGCACATTGACCAGGGCTGACTCCATTCCTCCGGATCCAGTGGAGGTATGGATGTACACGGGCTCGTCAGTTAGAAAGACTTTTTTTAAGTTGGCGAGCACGCGATTGAAAAGTGCTTCGAACTCGGGCGTTCGGTGATGCTCCATTGGCAGACCCAGCACTTCAAGCACTGCCGGTGGGAGTGGCACAGGCCCAGGTGTCATGAGAGTGTAGGTCGGGGGAGTCGAAGAGGTTTTTTTAGTGGCCTGAGATGTGTTCGTCATGCGCGCAGTGTATCTGCGATCACATGTTGCAAGCAATCTTTCAGGCGATGAAAATCATTTGCGTGGAGCTTGAGGAGAGGAGATCGAGCCAAGTGGTTGTGGTCAACGCAGAGTTGAGCGTGCACTCGCCAAATGACCCAAACCTCTACTAAGAGTGCGCACTCGATCCACGGGCTGTTTGGCTTGCTTCGTAGAGGCCCGTGTGCACTCTTTGAGCCGCACCGCTCAAGAGTTCTGGCTTGAAAATCCGTTTTCAAAACGCTAATCTCGCGGAAATGACGCCCATACAACTCTTCGCAATTTTGTTCCTCGGTCCGTTCTGCATTTCGGCGATGCACCGATTGATGATTCGGGAGAATGCCGCTCTCTCGGCAATGGGCGTACTCAAACGTGGGCTCAAGTTTTCTTTGATCGCGGCGATGGGGCTCATGGCTGTGCGTTGCGCTTACAATGTTGGAACTCGTGAGCGGCAAATTCCAGGCGGGTATCGCTTGGTCTCGGTGCCGGTTTTTAAAAACTCGACTCCCGAAGTGAGTGCTGAAGTTTATTTCACCAATGCGTTTATCCGCGAGATGCAGCGTTCGAAGCTCGGTCGAGCCGTCGATAAACGAGACGCCGAAGTTCAACTTCTTGGAACTGTTGAATCTGTAAAGTACATCACAACGAATTCTCAGGTTATTGCGGCGACATCTACGCCCCATCTTGGAACAAATCTTTACGCCGCTGGCGCAGTTCAAAATACTGAATATCGAATCATCGTCACGACCCATTTGAAACTCCAAAGAATTTCGGATGAACGAATTCTTTGGGAAGGAAAATTTTCGGGTGAACACAACTATTTGGCCCCAACGATCTCGATTTTGGGAATCAACAGTGCCGACGCACTTTATAATCAGAGTGCTCGCGATCAGACAATCAAGCTGATGGCAGACGATATCATGGTAGAAGCTTACGAGCGAATGACGGAGAATTTTTGATGGCGACTTCGAAGTCTCCGGCAGCTGCGACGAAGACTGCCGGTAAATCATTTGAGTGGACGTCACAGTCTTTGGAAACTTCGATCCGAAAGGGTGAGGTTTTTCCAATTTATTACCTTTATGGAGATGAATCGTTTTTGATTGAGGAGTCCCTCAAGGATCTCGAGACGATGGCTTTAGGCGAGGGCCTTCGTGATTTCAATCTCAATACTTACTATGGTTCGGAAGTCGATGCATCACAGGTTCGTGATGCGGTAGAGACCCTTCCCATGATGTCTCGCGTGCGGGTGGTGATCCTAAAAGAAGCGCATGAGTTCAATGACAAGGATTGGGAACAGCTTATGCCGCTTATCAACAATCCGGTTGAGTCGACGGCATTCATTTGCGTCGCGAGTAAAGTGGATAAAAGAAAAAAGTACATCAAGCGTCTGATTGAAAAAGGCGTGGTGGTGGAGTTCAAAAGGCCCTACGACAATCAAGTTCCAGATTGGATTGTTTCGATTGCACGCAAGCACGGTTTAAAATTAAGTGCAGATGCCGTTTCGATGATGCATGAACTTGTTGGATCAAACCTCCAAGACATCAATAGTGAAATGCAGAAGCTCGCCCAGTTCGTCGGCGAAAAGAAGAATGCGCAGCTTTCGGATGTCAATGCGGTGGTTTCGCGTATCCGCGTTGAAAGTGTTTTTGATCTGACCGATGCAATTGGATACAACGATCGCCCGCGTGCTCTATTCTGTTTGGCCAATCTTCTAGAAAATGGGCAGAGCGAAGTGGGTGTGATCGCGCTCGTTGCACGTCACGTGCGAATTTTGAAGCTTGTGAGCGAAGGCATTAAAGATGGTCTTTCGGGTTCTCGTTTGAGTCAGCGTGCTGGTGTGGCGCCATTTTTCTTGAAGGGCTACATGGATCAGAGCCGTTACTGGAATGAGCGCAAAATAGACAACACGTTTCAAGCGTTGCTCGACACCGATCGTGCACTAAAGGCGTCGCCAGTTGCGTCGCACATCTGGCTCGAGAATTTCATCTTGCAGACCTGCGTTTGAGGTCTTGTAACTTCGCCCGTGTTTCGAACTGACTCATTGACCTCGGCATATCAACACACGCTTGCTCAAACGGTGACTCATTTTAAGCCGCAGGCCTCTGACTGAAGTACTGAACTCGAAGTCTTCAATCCATGTTCACTCACTTGAACTTAAGTCCTGCCGATAAGTGAGTATGTCAAATCCCGCAGCGCAAATTATTTCAACGCGACCCAGAACACGTGCGCCTCGGCGTGCGTACCGTCGTCCGATTGGGGTGATGGTTCGAGGGCAATATGAAATTTGCGCATCTCTTGTCTTGAGCGAAAACGGAATTTTGTTCGCGTTTTCGAGCGGCAAGATTGTCGA
>JAYVND010000437.1:0-4738 GCA_043758635.1 Bdellovibrionales bacterium | reverse complement strand
GGTTTCAAATCGGTCGCAAAATCTTGAACATAGAGTGCGCCGCTCATCGTTTGCGAAGCGACAACTGGAATTCCACCCGATACAAAAATAATTTGATATGTCGTCGCAACGGAGTCCGCCAATGAAGTTCCCGAAGCTGCTTGCAAATCGCTGCGGATCAGAGTGTACGCCGCATTCAGCGCACTTTGGTAATTGGTAAAACCGCTGTCACGCGGTGCCGGCGTCGTCGTATTCCCGTTTCCGACCCAGTCGTTAATCGCCACTTGAACGAAGTCCATCATATTATTATCAAACGTGCTCAAACCACTTGCTTGAGTCGCCGTATCTGCAAAATCAACAATATCAAAGGAGATGGTTGTAGAACCTGCGGGAGTCAAACTCTGCACGAAGTTCACCAACGGTCCATACCGACGAGATCCAGTTGGATCCGCGTTGATCGTGTCATTCGCAGTGAGGCGAAGGCCGGGTTGATTTAATGCAGAATGATCGACGATAAAAAGATACTTGATGTTCTGCTTCCCGGGTGTCGGCAAGCTCGTGCAAAAGTTCGCTTTGACTGAGCCGTAGTTGTAAACGCCAACATCAGCATTCGACAATGGAACCAAATGATCGTTCGAGCAATTTGAATACATCACGTTCAACATTGCAGTCGTGAGAATGATAGTGCAAATTCGCAAAGAATTTCGCAAAGAAACTCGAACTAACTTCAGACTCACGAGCATTGGTTTGACTTCCACACTATCCTTTCTGCCCACAGGCCGAAAATCGCCGCCTCGATTAACATAAAGCAAGCGAAGTGCCACACACTCTGCTCGACCTCATTGGAGACAACGTCTTTTTTCCCAGGTTGGTACACCGAAATTTTGTCGGTGTTCCAGGCAGTGTTAACTTCGTCGACACCTGTTCAAATTCACTTCACCACTATTAACGACACATACGGCGTGGGCCGTTCGCGTCATCGGCGGCGTAAACCGTTAACGTCACATACGGCGTAAACCGTTAACGTCACATACGGCGTAAGCCGTTAACGTCACATACGGCGTAAGCCGTTAACGTCATAAACATCGTTACAATAAAGGTAAGATTCGTATTCTCTTAAATTTAACTCAACAAAGTCTGGGTTCATACCGAAACGAAACAGGATGAACAATAGAAACGCATGGTTTTCAAAATTGGTTTTGCTCAGTGGCGCCGCGACTTTGATCGTTGCCTACTCTAACTGTTCAAAGACTGATCTGGTTCCGCTGAACCAAGTGAGTCTTTCGAGCGTGGCCACGCAATCGGTGCAGGTCAATTTCTGTGAACCGCCTCCAGTCGATCAAGCGACAAACATCAAAACGCTCATCATTCTCGACCATTCAGGAAGTAATGCTCAAAACTATAAAATGGGAACTGATGGAACCGGTGCGCCTGACGTTTCGACGGGCTCCGTCGTGATCAACACGTCTTATGCAACTGATCCAACCGGGTCCCTTCGATACGGATCGCCTACGACGAAGGGATCGCTTCTTAATTATCTCGCAAATCTGCCAGCGAACGACCCTGCGAATCCGAAAAAATTCTTCGCGATGATCGATTTCAGTGACAACTCTTCGAGCTATCCCGCGGGCGGTTCAACTTTCACCTCTGATATCTCTAGCTTCTACAACTATGTCTATGCTGATTCGGGTCAGTCGACAGGAGGCCATCCCAACGACTCGGGTGCGACCAATTACATCACCGCCCTTAACATGGCCTTCACCATTATCAACGATGATGTACTTGCTTCTAAGAATTGCGCGAAAGCAGCTAAGACCGCTACTCCGACTGCACTCTGCCCACGCCCAGGCACGTCGACTGCCGTTTCATATGTGGTTTTGTTTATGAGCGACGGCTCACCCATCATCAAATTGGGTTTAAGTCAGGACGCAGGTGGTAATATCATCCAGCAACCACTGAGCTCAACTGATTGCGCCGCCCCTTCGCAGTTGATTGACGGAATAATCTGTAAGCAATCAGAACAAACAATAATTGGTCTTGTCCACTCGATCACGGCGCTTGCATCTGACCAAATTGATGTCGCGAGTGTGAACTTTTTCACGGTCTATTACTACGTGCCCGGAAATGCCGACCGAAGCAGTCAAGCGCTGCTGGCTGAAATGGCCCGATCCGGAAACGGAATTGGTTACAACGCTCTCTCAGGTTCTTCGCTGAATTACAGCGCGTTTCAACCTCCGCAAAAGCAGGTGCAGTACTCTCTCGCCGACATCTTTGTCAGCAATGCAAGCGGCGTTTGGTGGGATGACGGAAAGTTCCATCCCGACACTGACGGAGATGGCCTGCCCGACGACATCGAGCTCGCGTGGGGCTCCAATCCGAAAGATCCACGGAGTGCTGGCAACGGCGTCTCGGATCTTCTGCGCTACCGCCTTGCGAACGGTGGAGCCGGCACCTCGACGAACTACTCAGCAGGACCCTGCGCCGGAATCTCCTACGTGACCGATCCGTCTCATGCAGGGGGCATCCTTTATAATTCAGCAGATCCATCAGGACTCAATGACTGCGAAAAAACTTTGCTCAACGACCAGGCCGGGATCAACAATCCGGACTCTAACGCAGATTCAATTCCTGATTTTCTTGAATTCAAAAACAATATTGCGTTTCAAAAAGGATCGACGCCTGCCATCACGGCCCCAGATCTGGACGGTTATTCGATTTATCAAAAAATTAAATATAGTCTGCCGGCTCAAACTTCTCTTTTAAATGCACCAAATTTAGTTCCGGCTAATTATAGCTTGAGCCTGACAAGCACGGCGAACTTGCAGAATTGTTACCGTCTTGTCGTAACGGACCTACCGATGGCGACCGCATCTGACAACATTCGAGTTGAAGTGAATTTTAAGACCAATTTGACCAATGTGTCGGCACCTTACCGTGTGGGAACAAAGCGCTTTGCGAGCGGCAGCAACTCTCTGATCTTTAATGACTGGACCGACGCAACCGAGATCGCGAGTTCAACGTGGAGGTCGTGGCCATGATCAATGCCCGGATGGACCATAAATTCACGACAGCGCGCGCATTCTTCGTCGGACTTCTGGCGACCAGTTTGTTTAGCGCTGCGGGTTGCACGGCCAATAAAGCATCAACATTGGTTCGGCTGCAGGCAGCGTCGATTGCGGTCGCTCCGCAAACGATGACGATCATTATTCCAAACTACAAACCGCAAAGCGGAAACACTTACCAAAATTTATTCGTCTCGAACTTCTCGGTCACCGCCGAAAAAGGGTCTCTGACCTACAGCTCCGCCCGCGATGGTCTTTCTGACACGCTGAAACAGTCGCTTACCTCCACCTATGGATTTAACAGCTCGAGCCCTGAATCGACAGTTGCGGGCTTCCAAGACTTGATGCTGTATCGCGCGGGCCTCGACCTCCCTCAACAAGTATCACTCAACTGCGCCAGCTCGCAACTCGGCTCCGGCAGTAACGATATTTTGAGTTATCCTGACATCCGCAACGGAAATGTCGTCACGACTCTTGGGCTTCGAGATTGTGACAAAGCGTACATGGGCCTTAAGGCCGCGACTTTTGATTTCAACAACAACGGAATTCCCGATTATCTCGAAGTTCGCTGCGGACTGAATCCGGCAAATAAAATCCAATCGTCATTGAGCTCAGCAAGTGACGGTATGACCAATCTAGAAAAATGCCGACGTCATATTCCAATTGCAGAGTCTGCAACAACCGATGCGAACAAGCTCTATGCCTATAATTACAACATCACGAGCAACAACGATGGAACGAAGAGTTTCAACGTTTCGAATATTCCAATCATGAACAATGGGCTGGATAACTTCATTGCGATCTATGTTGTAGAAACGAATTCGGCGACCAAATTTTCTAGCGTCTACACGGCGTTCGCAATTTTGAACGGCAACTATGCTGGCAAAACGTTAAAGTTTAACTATTGGGCAACCACCTCATCACTCTTCACGAATCAGCAAATCGTAGTTCCTTAAGAGGCATTTAGTATCTAAGTGGAACTGCGATCACACTCGAACGGTAGTGCTCGTGCACATGCACGTGAGCGATCCTTGGCTTGAATCCGGATTGCAGTGATAAACCTTCCAACCAAGCCGATGCAAATCAGTGATAAGATCAGCTTGCAAAAACTGATTGCCTCCCGCTACTTTCGCGTAAATTTTTGCCAGCACGCCGACATCCCTGCAGCCGATTATTTTCCACTCTATTTTTACCCCCACCCAACGATGCAGAATTAATTTCGAACAGACGTCCGAGTCTCGGTTTTAATATCTTCATTCCAGGAACGCCATGTCCGGATTTTGTCTTAGACGAATCTGGCTTCTCGTAGAGGCATTCGCTCTCGGCACTTAGCTTGCTCTCTTTAGCTCTACTCACTTCGAATACTGGCAACTTAAGTCGCCAGAGAAAGTATCAAATGAAACTGAAGCGTTTCGGAATTCTTCTCGCAACATTTTTATGCTCCGCGGGCGCGATGGCTTATCCGGTCGTCGACGAAGCTGTCCCCGTCGGAGGCGAAGCCATCGCCGTTTATCACGACTACACGAATCCGAGTGTCTACTGGTACATTCCGCAATCCATCGAACCGTGGAAAAAAGACAACCGCTACCGCTCAAGCCTCTTTGACCAAGACGGAACTCTCAGTTTTGTTTTCCGTGGACAAGCTTCGGTAGACGATGCGGTTCTCGATCGAGTCGCTTCAGCGCTGCGGACTTCGC
>JAYVND010000436.1:0-4745 GCA_043758635.1 Bdellovibrionales bacterium | reverse complement strand
CCAAAGTTCGGATCCACGGCCGAAAATGCATCGCGAATCAACATCACCGCCTGCATAAACGTACGACGATCGTTGTGACGAGTTGGAGTTTCTTCGTTCAAATGAAAGCGACTGCCGCTAGGAGGCAGGTTCGTGCCGATTGGCATCATTGCAGGATCATGGGCAGGTGCTGGTGCGATCAAATCCCAAGGGTCAAGTTTTGCCTTGCCGAGCCGGCTTGCAATTGCGCGTAATCCGCGGCGTGGCGTTTCAATATTGGCATGCACAGCCGATAGCATTGCTTCGAGAGTCTGGCGCGAGATGCGACTCTCGTGGAGAGGTTGATCTAAAAAATCAAGTTTACGTGTTTTTGAGCGACGTTGATAGAGATCAAGTCGCCAGCCGGCGATCGAATTGAGCACGGCCGCACACGAGATTTCTTGTTCCTGCCATGATTTTTGAATTGCCTTCCAAGCAGGCTCACGCACCGCCTCATCTGCATCGCGAATCATACCAGCAGCTTGAGATAAACCAATCTCATTTGTAGTGCCATCGGCATTGCGGATATTGCATTTCATGCTTCCCGCAATTTGATTGTAGAGTCGTGAAAACGCGAGGATTCCGTTTGGCGCGAGTGTCGAGATCAACGTCTCTTCGCCTTCACTCAAAAGAAGATCCGAGACTTTACGACTTTCGCTAAGCGTGAAGCGCTGCGACTGAGTTTCGGGATGTTGCAAAAAGGCTTCCACCACATTCGTGGGCGCCTTTTGCAAAAAGAGATGCGTGGGTTTGACCACGGCGCTAAATTTTGCGGAGAGAGCGGTGATCTGGGATTCGACTTTTTCGACGGCAGAATTCTTGCTGTCGGTGTCACCTTCGCAACTCGCGAATGATTTTAAATTGTAAAGGAGAACGCATCCGCGCTCATCAAGAATCGAAATCCCTTGAAGAGTTGAGATCAATCCCGAGAGCTCGCCAAACTCAAGACCATCGGCATGAGACGTGATCAAAATCTTTTCGGTGATCGGCCTAATAGAGTCGCTCATTTGCTGCAAACGATCCATTGTTCGCTGAACTTCAATGAGATCGGCTTTGAATTCGGATGAATCGATTCCCGAATACTCTGATGAATTGTTCCACGCCGGACCGGCAAAACTCTCGGGCGAATTCTCAATGTCGACTCCCGGAAGTGCCATCGCTTGAGTGAGGGAGCCAGCCATCGGGCCATCTGTTTTGATTTCTCCCATGTGAGTCGTGAGTTGGTCAGTGAGCTTACGGGACGAGATATCCATCGGTTCGGCCTGGTGCTGGGCCTGGGCGTGGGCGTGGGCTTGATTCTGAATTTGGCCCAAACTTGAGCTGCCGGTTTGGATGTCCGCTTGGATGTCCGCTTGGATGCCGGTGATTTCGTTGTCCATGCTCTTCCCCTTTTGCTCGTCATGCGCGAAGGGCATATTTGCGCAGAGCCCGGCTCACCGGTCAACTTGAGACTGGCATCCGACTTGCCATAAATGGCGGCGATTGACCCCAGTGAGCTCGGGTCGATTCAGCTCGCCAGATTAGGCGGTGCGCAAAAGGATGTAGAAGCCCACCCCGAAAAACACGAAAGCAGCCAAGAGATAGCGACTCGGGGCTTTGCGGTGAATCACATGCTCCAAGATTGTGGCAAAGATCGGGCCGGTGATGGCGATGCTCGCAATCGACGCAAGTTGCCCGATTTTGATCGCCGAAAGGTAAAGTGCGAGCGAGAGGTAAGTCCCCGCGAGACTTGCGCCGATCAAAATCAATTTTGTTTGAGGTGGTTGTTCCTGAAAATTTTTGCGAAAGCTGAAAGGTCGGAAAAATGACAAAACTGCAAAACCCACAATTGCGCCTGCGCAGCGGTAAAAGTGACCTTCGAGTGGGGAGATTTCGGGGCTAGTGCCGAACGACGCGCGCGTGATCAGGATGCCACACGTGTCAAGGGCGACGCCAATCAGCGCGTAGAGCAATCCCTTGATCTCCCAGTTTTTATTTTGCCGATATTTCTCTAAACTAAAAGTGAAGAGACAAGCGATTAAAAAAACCACTGCGATCAGTCGCTCGGGAGGAATTTTCTGGCCAAACAAAAAGTACGCGCCAAGACCCACCATCAGGGGTTGGAAGCCGAAAAGAATCAGTGTGCGAGCGGCGCCGATCCGTGTGAACGCCGAGAGTAAAAATAGATCACCTAAATTGAGCCCGATCCAACCACTCACGAGAAGGCCAACGATCGAGCGAGTCTCTGCGTGATGCCAGCCTGTGAGAAACGGCACAGTGACGGCAAGTGCGGCAAAGGCCGCAACCGCTTTGAAGCAGTTCATCCAGATGACGGAGATGCGTTTGGAGTACTCGGCAAAGATCATGCTCGCCGATGCGAAACTCAACGTTGCGCCGAGGGCTAGCAAAAGTGCGAGCGAGTCGTTGTTGAGACTGAGCATCGTGAATGATGCATGAGCTGTCGGCAATGGAATTGGAATAGGCATCGGCAAAGGCATTATCGTGTCAATCAATTGACTTCAAGATCTATCATGTGCACCTGCGGAAACTTCAGTACCAAATCAGATTCAAGCTTGTTGATTTCGCGGCCAACTGTGCGCACCATTCGCTCTGCCGTTTCAAAAAGAATGGGCGTCGGGTCTTCACCGTCTCGAATGCGTTCGGCATCGCGCTCGATCTGTTGCCGATTGATCAGGATTCCACCATGAAATTCGATTTCAACCGCCAAACGGAGTGAACCGGGCGCCATAACGGCGGTTTTCAAGCTGACCACGCGCTCGACAGTTGGATAGGCTTCGAGAAATTCTTGAATTTCTTCCTGCTCGTCGACGGTGGCCGAAATACCCATCAGGATCCGGCCATTCGCGACAGCCAAGATCACTGCCATGCAACCAAGAAGAAAGCCGATGATGATCGAGCAGACGGCATCAGGGATCGGTGATTGGAAAAGGTTCGAGAGAAAGAGTCCGATGGAAGCTGTGATCACGCCTGTGACGGCAATGGCGTCTTCTAAAAACACCGCAACGCCGGTAGGGTCATCGCCATGATTTACGTACTCCCAGAACTGCCGCTCACCGCGAGCCTGATTGACGCTGCCGATTGCAATGTAGAGAGTGTAGCCTTCTACCAAAAGCGAAAGCAGGAGCACGGCTGGTGCTGACCAGCCAATGCTTACGGCATCGTGCGATGACGCCGAAACGAGCGATTCAATTCCATGGTAGGTTGTGAAGCCGAAACCTACAAAAAAGATTCCCATCGCCGAAACGAGATTCCAGATGTAACGGGCTCGACCTTTTCCGAAAGGGTAGATCGGTGTTGGTTTGCCTTCGCCGTGGCGAATTCCCACAAAAAGCAGAACTTGATTGAGGGTGTCGGCGAGCGAGTGGACCGCCTCTGCGAGCAACGATGGACTTAAACTCACCGTCCATGCGAAGAACTTTGCAACGGTCACTAAGAGATTGCCGCTGACCGCTGCTAAGACTGCGCGGAGAGTGGCGTCGTTTCGGTTATTGGGGGCCATGACATCCTTCGTCGTTGAGCGCCTATTATCTCGAAGTTCCTTCAGATATTCCAGTTGAAGTTCGATGGGGTGTGATCTTTGTGCATGTGAACGGAAGCTTTGGGCAGGTAAAAAAACTTAAATGCTCCGGATCAATCTAACGAAGCACTCTCAAATGTTTGGGAAGCTACAGACAATTTATGTTGACATCGAAAGCCGGTCCTTGGCCTTGATTCAGTTACAGGTCGAGCACGACTGATTTTGTTTATATGAGCCGGCTGAGGTGCTCTGCCCGACATCTGATCTAGAATCAGTAAGGCGAAAACTGGCGTGGGCTCACGCCGATTGTTTTCTGCTCATGAGACTTGAGTGCATCAGCATGCGTGACTTTGATATTGTAGACCCCTTCACGACTCTCCAGGCGGCCATGCACTTCAAGCAGTGGAACGTTGAGAATCGTGAGCCGCATCTTTTGATAGAGATCGGGGGTGATGACCAAATTGAAAATTCCAGTTTCATCCTCGAGACTCACAAAACACATGCCTTTGGCCGTTGGCGGTTTTTGAATCAAACTCACCAGACCCGCGAGACGCACCTGCGTTCCGTTTCGGAGAGTGGCAAGTTGGCCTGCGCGCACAAATCCATGAAGAAGTGGCCGCAGCAAACCAAGCGGATGCATGTCGATCGAAAAGCCTTTGGTCTGATACTCACGCTGGACCCCTTGCCAGTTGTCTTCGCACGGAATTTTCTTCTCTTCGATGTCTTGTTCGAGAGAGTCGAGAAGTGAAGCCTGTCCATAGAGTAAGCTCTCAGGCTCGAAACTCATGCCTTGCAGATTCCAAATGGCTTGCCTTGCCGAGAGTCCGAACGACGCAAACGTTCCCGCGGCGGCCATGCGAATCAAAATATGGCGCGGGAGTTTTGAGCGACGAACAAAATCAGAGAGCGATGCGTACGCGCCGTTTTTGGTACGTTCTGTGGTGAACATCTCGATCAACTTTTGCCGCAGCCCGTGCACAGCACGAAAGCCCACGCGCACCGTCCAAAGATTTCGCTGACGTTGCTTGGGATCTTGTGCTTCGAGCAGATAATTCCAATCCGATTTTTGCACATCGAGATTTAAAAACGTCACGCCACAACGTTGAGCTTCGGAGATCAGTTGGCGAGAGGGATAAAAGCCCATCGGCTGCGAGTTGAGAAGAGAGCAGACAAATGCGTCGGGGTGATGCTTTTTTAAGTAACAGCTCGC
>JAYVND010000435.1:0-4747 GCA_043758635.1 Bdellovibrionales bacterium | reverse complement strand
TTTCGTCTGGCGGAACTTGAAGCAAGATCACCACAATTGGATACTCGCCGTGCATCAACAGGCCTCGATAGGCTTCAAGAACAGCGGCTTGCAAACTACGATCTTGAATCCAACGGCCCTGTGCGAAGATCCAAATCTGGCGAGAGTTTCCGGTGACATCGTGAGGACTCGCAAATGCGACTCTCGCGCTGTAGCCTTCGTACTCTGACTTTCCGGAATAGAGATGAGAGACCTCTATAACTTGTTTTGAACGCTCAAGAAACGAGTCTGTTTTTTTCCAAACGCAATCGAGCTTGCCTTTTGAACGAAGGCGAAATTCGACAGAGGGATTTGCGAGAGCGAGGGCCTTGAGCGTATTCTTGATTTGTGCATTTTCGCCTGATTCCGATTTCAAAAATTTCAGTCGAGCTGGAATATTACTGAATAACTCCTCAACGAGAATCGTCGTACCAAAGTTTCCACCAACCGGTTCTGCCGCTGAAACTCGGCCGAATTCCGCGCGCACTTGAAATGCGGTTTCAGCATTCACAGGGCGCGACTGCAAACTCAACCGGCTCACTGCCGCAATCGATGCAAGCGCTTCACCACGAAAACCAAATGTCGACAGCCGGTAAAGGTCTGCCGACTGATCAATCTTGCTCGTTGCGTGCCGGGCGAGCGCCAACGCCAGCTGAGAAGGCTTGATCCCTGCGCCGTCGTCTGTGACGCGCACGCGTCGCCCGCCCTGATCGTATTCAACTTCAATTGAGAGCGCTCCAGCATCTATGGCATTTTCGACAAGCTCTTTCACCATATGCGCTGGACGCTCAACAACCTCACCCGCCGCAATCTGATCGATGACGTCAGAGGCAAGCAGCTTGATTTCCACTTGACCACCTGGAGCTTGCCCGAGATCGAAACTCAGTAAATCTTCGGGCACTGTGGAGGTTGAAGGAGATGGAGTGACGAAAAACGTGGCTTCAGAGCTCATGCCCGGCAATTTATCGATTTCGGTAAACCCTGTCCAGCGCTGGTTTTAAGGGTTTCGAACTAAAATTCGGACTGCAGTGAGCCAAGTAGTGCCAGGTAGCTGCGATTCTCGAACATGTATTTGACTTCAACCCGAAGCGCCACGGATCCGATTCGGTAAGCGCCACTCAAAGCCGTGCTAAATCCGGCATTGAGCGCAAAAAGATCCATCAGTTTGTCATTGCGAAGCACTTTAAAATCCGAGATGACCAAGAGCGGGCCGGCGTTAAACGAAATCATTGAATTATCGCGATTGAAGAAAGGATAAACCAAAAGTGCATCGGTCCAGATTATAAACCCAGTTGGTTTAATTCCTGAGAGCGCGCCGTAGTAGCTGGGAGCTCCGCTATGGATCATGAAATTGAATTCGGTGATAGGACCTTTTAATAATAGATCAAGGCCGGTGAGTTTGATTCCGTAGGTCAGCATATTCTCGCTAGCATTCACTCCCGAAATCTTTTCTTTGAAATCGGTCAAACCAACAACGAGGCCTGCGTAGCTCGAAAAAAGCATTGGCTGCTTTTCTTTCTCGCGCTTTTTCTTTTTCTTTCTTCGATGTGCCCCAGCGACTTTCGAAAAATTTTCGCCGTCTTTTTTGCCCTTGATTGCCGTCTCACCCGCTACATTTTGCACAGCCGTGCCGTCGGGCTTGGCGGCCTTTGCAACCAAGACGCCTGCCTTTTCAGAGCCGATTTCGGCATCAACGATATATCCGATCACGGATTTTCCATTGAGCTTAATTTTAACTTTATAAAATTGTGGCCCTTGATTACCAGAGGTCGATTTCGACATCACCACGCGAGATTTGTTTGGTAAACTCGCAAGAATTCTACCGTCAAAATTCGGGGCAGAATAAACAGTCGCAGTTTGGGTGCGAATGACTCCCCAGACGCCTGTCTCGCCTTTTGCAAGGCTCACTTGAGGCCAGGCAACGACTAAAAATAAAATCAGCCAAAAAGAGAACAACTGCGCATTTAAGATAACTGTTGCGAAAGAGCGATGAATGGGGTTCACACCACTGTCTAGGACGCTAGATCTGAAGGCGCCAGATTCCGCCTGAGGTTGGACAAACATACTTTGATCCTTCCAAATCCCAACTCTCATGCCGTCAGTCGCATCGCCCAAACTCGCAAAAAGGCTTCCAAGACAATCTTCATACTCATTTTGCTCGTGCCGACTCGTCGATCTTCAAATACAATTGGCACCTCCGTGTTGCTGAAACCTTTGCGCAGGCTGCGATACTTCAATTCAATCTGAAAACTGTAACCTTCAGACTTCACCAGATCCAAACCGATCGTTTCTAAAACGCGTTTGTGCCAACCATTGAAGCCCCCAGTCCAATCGCCGATCGGATAGCCAAGAATCAGCCGAGAGTAGACGCTCCCCCCTCGTGAAATGAGCTTACGCATGATTCCCCAGTTCACCGTCGAGCCGCCAGGCGTGTAACGGGAGCCGACCACGAAATCGTGGCTTCTGAGAGCCGATAAAATTTTGAGTAAATCTTCAGGGCGATGCGAAAAATCTGCATCCATTTCGATCAAAGCATCGTAGCCGTTTGCGATGCCCCATTTGAATGCGGCAATGTATGCGCGGCCGAGCCCTTGTTTGCCAGGACGAGCAAGAATCTTCACTCGCGGTTCACGCGTCATGATCTCGAGTACAATCTTCCCAGTGCCATCTGGTGAGTTGTCATCCGCAACGAGGATGTCGACGCAGTTGTCGCCGGAATTGAATTCAGTTGAAGCCGTGGCTTTAAGGACTGCCAACGTGATGGCTTCAACGTTTTCTCTTTCGTTGTAAGTCGGAATGATAACTAGAGATTTCATGCGGCCGAGCGTATCGCCTCGAACACGTCAGTGACAAGCTCTGAGCGGCACGCAGATGGCAATATTAAGGCTGATTGTCTCTTGCTCGGCGAGTTTGCGACGCAGGCTGTCTACTCTCATTTTCGGAATGGCGTATGGGACCCCGTGAGTTTCCCGCGCGCTCGTGGACATTCGGCTGGCGATGCAAGCTCACAGAGGGACGGTGCGCACCTGACGCTTGGCGAACTAATTTTGAGGACGAACTCTGTTTTTCGAAGGGCTGGTGTGTAAGGGGCGGCTGAACCGGTGGTGAAAAAATCCACAGCGGATCTGCAAACCGCTCTTTGCGGAACGCTTTCACACGGGCCACCGCTGCTTGCGGATTTTTGCGATAGAGTAAGCTATCAAACCCACACTTGGGGCAGGCGATCGAAAAACGACGGCGCAGAATCACGAAGATTTCGGCGACACCCAGACCAAAGCCAAAAAACATAAACGCGCGCGGATCAAAACTTTGCCAAAGTAGCCATCCAAACAAAACACTTCCAACGGCTGCCAAAATCACATCGGCAAACGAGATATGAGTTTTACCGTAGATGGAGCGTGGAGATTTGCAAAATGCGCAGAAACAGCGTTTGAGAGATCCGCCTTCATGCGGTGAGCTATGACTGCGAGTTCGCTTGGCTGACTGAGGTATAAAAGTTCCAGAACTCGCGCGTGGAGAGCTCTGAGAGGCAGAGCGATTTGTCTTTGGCATTTCTCTATTGTGCGAGAGTCACCGGCATTACAAAAGGCAAGTTTTTGTCGAGTCGGGACCAATGCCGCTCGGCCTTGTACGTTACGGCCTTGTACGTTTCGGACTTGAGTCCTGGGAGACTTTTCATTGAATCGAAATCCGGACGACTCGACTGCATTTAAGCTAAACTGACTAAGATTTTCAAGCAGCGCAGGATGCGTCTGCATGCCATGACTGGAGTCCACATGTCTCAACTCACTCAACGCCATGAAACTCAGAAAATCGCCATCGCGGCAACCGCTCGGTCGGCGAACTTTTGCACGAAAAGCTGGGCAGTGAGGCGGGCGATGAATTGCGCCGATGACCGTGCGGTAAATTCCGCAACAAAGCGGGCAGAAAATTCCCCAAAAAATCTTTCGGTGTATTGTGCAAAACAAGCAACACTCTTCCTGATCTGCGTGGTCGTTGGTTCGCTCTCGCATGCCCAATCAAATGCCCAGTCGGACGATCGCGCGACCGATCGCACCGACACTCGTGTCGGCTCTCGTGAGGACACTCATGGCGGTTCTCGTATGGGCAATCGTGTCGGTTCTAGTCTCGACCAGCGCGCCGAATATCGAGATGACGGCGGCGCCGACGATTTGTCGGGAACTATTTCTTCAAATGCAAATTCATACAATCGCACGATCAACAATGGTTTGACCGACAATGGCGCGTCGGCCGACATGCACTACGACGACATCGTCAAGACACTGCAGGCGCAGGATGAACTCGATCAAGAAATGTCGCACCGGCTGGCTCTCAAAAAATCGAAAACCAGCACAGATCCCTTCGAGAATGTCTGGATGCATGGCGGTTTTGGCTGGGCTACGAGCTTTCAATCGGTCAACGATGCTCGTGGACGCGCTATTCAACTCAATCAAAAGGGAATTCAAGCAACCCTAGGCATCGACCTTTTCTCCCCCCACTGGGAAGCCGAGAGCGCCGCGCGTAGCATGGGTGATGAATCCGAGCGTGGAGACAGTGTCTCACTCAAAGAGTTCGATCTGAAAATCCTCTACAAAAATCAGTTCAAAAGCCTCACACGTTACCGGTTTGGTGGAGGATTGAGCGGGCGTTATATGAGCCTTCATACGGACGGTGGCGGAACACAAAACTACACGACACCTGCCGCCGTCGCGACCTTTGGCCTTGATCA
>JAYVND010000434.1:0-4754 GCA_043758635.1 Bdellovibrionales bacterium | reverse complement strand
TTCTTCATTCGCTAAAATCTGAAGATCAACCCGGCAACTTGAATGAAGTCATCGCGGCAATCGAAAGTTTCGGCAGGAATGATTCACTTCTCGAAAGTGTTGTTAGTCACCTGAGCATGGAAAGAGGCGTAAGCGCGGTCGCTTGGACAGTTCTCAACACCGTTGCGAGCGTTTGATCGAAGGACCGTGTTCGAATCCCCCGAGATCGCAGATATTTGTACTGCATCCAAATTCTATAGCTGCGCAGCAAATGCTGCTCGCAGAGCTTTTGAACCGCTCTGCCAATACTCCCTGATGGCCGAAACACTGCGATGATATTTTGCGGCCCGCACTTTATTTTCTTAAAACCAAGCTAAGCGTTCGAAAATTGGGATGATTTACAAAATAGGTGAATGATGTGCCGATGGCCGATTCACAAACTATTTTTGGTCATTTTCAGAGACCCAGAAAAAAGTAGGAAAATTCTAAATGCAAGTCACTTGCATTTGTCCGAATTTTCGGTTTTGCTTACTTTTCTGAGTCCACATGACAATTTTAAGGAGCGAGCATGCAACGTATCCTAGGTTTACCAATCATTTTTCTGATCTTTGCTTCTACCACGTTCCTCACCTTGCCCTCCCAAGCAGGCATCCAGAGCTCTCTGTCTGGAGTTGTGACCGATGCAGATCAGGTGGCGATTCCGGGAGCTAACGTTGAACAGTTAACTCAAACAGGGGCTGTCATCAAAAAGACGACAACATCGATCACTGGAGAATTTAATTTCTTTCCAATTGATTTCGGTACCTACGAAGTTCGAGCTGAGTCTTTAGGATACGAAACAGCTCGAACTTCGAGCAACGTAACATCAGGAAGTGCTTCTCGCCTGGACATCCACCTTGCTCCAAAAGGCTCAAAAGAGATCGTCGTGAGCGTCAAAGAACGACGCAATCTCATCCAATCAACTTCGGCCGGATCAAAAGTAGATATTGATAAAGAACGAATTGCGACACTACCTGGAGGAGAAGAAACATCCTTACCGAAATTGATTTCTACCACGACTCCGGGCGTAGTTGCCGGCCCTTTCGGACAACTTTTCATCCGTGGAAACCACGCCAATATTCAATACCAGATCGACGGCGTTCAACTTCCAGAGTCAACATCTGGCAGCTTCGGGGACGCATTCAGTCCGCGCAATATTGATCACATGGAAATTATCACTGGTGGAATTCCTGCTGAATATGGCGAACGAATGGCCGCAGTTGTTAATGTCATAACAAAGAGCGGGCCAGAAACTCCGACCGGGCTTGCCGAGATAAAATATGGAAGCTACGACTCGTTTTCCCCATCACTCAACTACGGTGGCTCCGATACATCAGGTCGATTTCGCTACTTTTTAACGGGGAGCTATCTGCAGACAAACCGCGGTCTAGACACTCCCGACCCAAAAAACGAAAGTAATCAAAAAGTCGGCGGCGAATCTCCGGTGCATGACAAAGCTACGGGCAGCGATGAATTTGTACGCCTTGATTATTTACTAGATGACGAGAACAAATTCTCGCTCAACCTTTTCAACTCGGGAAAAGACTACCAAGTCCCGAACTATCCAAATTCGTTCAAATCTCAAGATCCATTTTTCCAGCCCGGATACACAGATGAATTTGGCAATCAAAATAGTGACCCAACAAAGCCGACTTATAAGTGGACGCCCTCTAACACCAACGACACGCAGAGTGAGAAGAACACCTATGCGGAATTCGTTTGGAAACGCACTTTATCTGATCGCGCCTTTCTGCAAGTCGCTCCATATTACAAGCGATCAGACTTGAAGGTCGGAAACGATCCTGCAAATGACTTAGCCACATCAACGGCTGGAGGGCCAAACGCTATCAGCGGAAGCCAGGCTACTTCGTTCGCAATGGATCACATCGTCGACAATATCGGCCTAAAATCAGATTATACATTAAGATTCGACGATCGAAACCTAATGAAGGCTGGATTTCAAGCCCAAGAATCAGATGGTCGCGGATCTTTCTCATTACAAACTGACCCTGCACAGGCTCCTTCAAATTTTTCGATCAACGACAAAGGATACATCGAAGCCGTTTATCTGCAAGATAGCTATACGATCTCAAAACCACTCACGCTGAATCTTGGGGTTCGCTACACTGCTACTCAATTTAAATCAGATGATCTCAATACGAAAGATGGGTTACTCCAGCCAAGAGTTGGCTTGGAATACATGGCAACCGATTCTACAAAACTGCATGTATTTTACGGCCGCATGTTTCAACCCGCGCCTTTCGAAAATCTTCGCGCAGCATTCACGGGCGGCCAAGGTAATGGGAACCCGGCAGTCCCATTTGATTTGAAAGCCGAAAAAGATAATTACTATGAAACTGGGATATCGCAACAGATCGGCAGCAACCACCTGGTCTCGGTCACATACTATTACAAAGACGCGACCGACATGCTCGACGACGCTCAACTGCTTAACACGTCGATTGCGCAGCCCTATAATTTTGCGAAAGGATATGCGACCGGAATCGAAGCATCGATCAGTGGCGACATCAGCCGGCAATGGCAGTATTTTGCAAACTACTCATATGAAGATGCTCGAGGAAGAGGTCTGAGCGGAGGGATTTTCGCATTCGATCCTAATGCGACAACAGGCGGAGACTATCAGTTTTTGGATCACGTACAACTCAACACGGCAAACGCAGGTGCAACGTACCGAGTTGACAATTACTGGGCCACTCTCACAGGACTCTACGGAAGTGGACTTCGAACAGGGCCAAATAATTCCATTAGTCTTCCCGGTCACACAACTTTTGACGCTACAATCGGTTATCGCTTTCACGATGAAAACTTTTGGTCAAAGTGGAGAGTAGCTCTCGATTTAACCAACATCTTAGATAATCCATACCCCATCAATGTAAATAATGGTTTCAATGGGTCTCACTATGCACCAGGTCGGCAATTCTTTATTCGCCTTGCGAAAGAGCTTTAACAACTTCATTTCGAAGGTTTAAAAAATTCAGAAAAGGCTTTTTATTTTAAGAAGGAATTTGAAGAGCCGTTTGCATCGCAAAGGGCGAGTATTTATTCGACTTAATAGGAAAGTTATTCATAACGCTGGCTTTATTCGCGTTCAGTTGATCCATCTTACCATCGTTGGAAAAACGGTAAACACTACTTCGTCGATTTACCCTTTCGCCTTTCATCCATCGTCCCGACCACGATCTGCTGGATGGACAATCTTGATTCGATCATCAACAATCGTAAATGCAAGTCACTTGCGTTTAAAACCAAAGGAGAATCTTCGTGAAAATAATTTTGCTCTTATTGACTGTCGGAATCTCACTTCTTCAGTCACCCCTCATAGCGAGCGCCCACGACGACGCCCAAGAGAAACTCGATCACGACCAGTGGGCGCACGAGCATGCTCAGTGGACTGCTGACCATGCAGAATGGAAAAAAGATCATTCCTCTGCCGAGCAGGCAGAAAGAGAGTTCAAGGCAATCCTTTCAGAACACGGTAGAGAATTAAAAAATCACGAAGAAGAACTAAAAGCGCACGGTAAGAACCTTCTAGCGCACGCAAAATATTTAGACGCCGGAAGTCCAGATTCTAAAAAAGAGCTCGGATTTGATGAGATCCATTCAAAGGACAAGGCGGAACACGAAAAATTAAAGGCGGAGCACGATGCATCAGCGAAGATTCATGCAGAGATGAATCAGATAGTGACAGAAATTCACAAGCTGAAGTCGGACGAAGAAGAAATCAAAGCTGAGTGAGAAGGAAATGAATTCAAATAGCTCAGAGGCTGTCGGAGCGGCATCGGACTAGAAACGTTGAGTTTCCTTGGCTGATCCTCTCGCGAATGAAAAATGACCTTGGAGAGTTAGGATGGCCACAACTTTACGTTGCACTGCTGGTATCCCCTGCCGAGCAGATGGCCAGAATATAAGTCGCGCTTCGTCGCTGCTTCGCTTGATCGGTGAACGAAAACTCAGTCGCAAGGTGTTTGACCGTCTGGGAGGCACGCATCCCACAATGCAGCGGCATCCAATGGGAGATGCTTAGCATCTCGGCAAACCTGGGTTGCGAATGACCAAGCCTCCGACCCAGTCGAGGCGCAGGCCGTAAATTTATGGATGACCGAATCCTGGGAGGGGCAGAGCATTTTGCAAGAGAAGCCAGTGTTGACCAGACCTTCGGTGGGGCAAGCGTTTGCGGACGAGTCGCAAGACGCTGGAGCACCGTCTGAGTTTCTCGCAGCAATCGCATCGCTGCGGTTGTTCACGGCCTGGCATTCGGGAGTTGCCTTGTCGATCATTTCTAGAGAAAGCGAAGAAACCGAGCAGTATGTGATGTAGACACCCTTCAGGGGTATTTTGGTTTTCTTGACCTCACACGGTATTTTACATCCCCAAATCGTCTGCATCGGGCCCTTTGCGGCCATAACCGAAACGGACGCGAAAGTAGCCAAAAGCAATGCCGCGATTCGCAAGGCACTCACACGATCTTTAAAACAGAGAAAAATCATAGATTGTCCGTCCTGAGCTACTGATTACCCTTGTTCAATGACAGGAGCTTCATCAACAGCAGGTTTGAATTTGAGACAGCGTTAGGTGACGTCTAGTCAACTCTAGATCTTAAGTAAACTGAATAAATCGACGACCTCGATCTTACTTCAACTGATCCGTTCGATAACATATTTTCAAAATGGTCACGATGTGTTGTGACGTGGTATCGCGCCGGGGCAGAACAGATT
>JAYVND010000433.1:0-4772 GCA_043758635.1 Bdellovibrionales bacterium | reverse complement strand
ATTCTCGCATTGGCGCGCCCGCAAATGGGTAAATCGATGCAAGAAGTGAAACTCGAAGGCGTCGAGTTGATGATCGCGTTTGACGTTTCGACTTCCATGCTTTCGGAGGATGTGAAGCCATCTCGAATCGATTACGCAAAGTCGGAGGTGACAAAACTCATTGATCTTCTCGGTGGCGACAAAGTCGGCCTCGTAGCATTTGCGGGGTCCTCGGTCTTGATGTCTCCGATGACGACCGACAAATCGGCGCTTAAAATGTTTATCGAAGATCTCTCACCCTACACGGTTGAGACGCAGGGGACAGATATTCATCGAGCCCTCGAAGAATGCAAAGCGGCCTTTGACCGTGGCGGCATTGACTCCGACGAAACCCACAAAGTGACGCGAGTGATTTTGGTCGCGTCAGACGGTGAAGACAATGAGCCCGGTGCGATCGAAGAAGCGAAGAAGCTAGCGGGTGACGGCATTCGTATTTTCACCCTCGCATTTGGAACCGAGCACGGCGGCACGATTCCACTCAGAGATGAGCGTGGGTTTTTACGCAACTACAAGCGCGATAAAAAAGGCCAAGATGTGGTTTCAATTGTGAAGGGCGATTTTTTAAAAGAGCTCGCGCAGATTGGCCAGGGAAGCTTCTATCATTCAACTTACGGTGGCAATGAAGCGCTGAAAGTGAAAAACGACATCGACCGTTTGCAAAAAGAACAGTTCTCTTCAAGCTTGGCGACAAGCTTCGATGAGAAATATCAAATCCCATTGGCGATTGGTCTCTTGTTCGCGCTCGGTGATCTGTTGATTTCGGAGCGCAAAAAAGTCGGCAAGGTTTGGAAAGGCCGCTTTGAGGTGAACCAGTGAATTTTTTCGCGTTGATTCTCTTGGCTGCGATTCCGATCTGTGCGACATCCACACCAGTGCGAGCCGATGTGCTTCGCGGAATTTTATATAACAACCAAGGTGTTCGCAGTCAAAATGCCAAGAAGCTGATGGATGCGTACAACAAATTCAATTCAGCACTGATTGATCTGCCTTTTTCTCCCGAGGTGCATTTCAATCTGGGGAATTCCTTTCTCGAAAACAAAGAGTATGAGAAAGCGGTGAGCGAATATCGTCAAACTTTGAAGCTGACCGGTGATAAGACCTCGCATGATCGAGCGCTTCGCTTTTATGCGCTCTTCAATTCGGGTGTTGCGATGGCTGAGCAGAAGAAAACCGATGAAGCGCTCGCGTTTTATCAGTCGGCGCTCGATTACAATTCTAAATCGCTTGAGACCAAAACGAACATCGAATTGCTCGCACAACAAGGTGGCGGTCAGGGTGACGGCGATAGCAAAGATAAGAAGCAAGACAAAGACGGCAAAGGCGAACAAAAGCCAAAACCTGATCCAAATAAACCAAATAAAGATAATCAGAAGCCTCAAGATCAGCAAAAACAAGAGCAGCCAAAACCAAAGCCGTTCCAAAGCAAAGAGCTCAATCAACAAGATGTGAACCGCATTCTAGAAGAGTTGAAGCGCCAAGAAGGCTCGATCCGTGAAAAAATGCAGAAAGAAGGGCCCAAGGATGCGCCTCTCGATAAAGACTGGTAAATCATTTTCGTTTTTATTTTTATTTTTCTCATCAACAGTCAAATGGCTGACGAGCGCTCGCAGGTGTGTAGCAATCGGGTTTGCGTCTTTAATCGTATTGATCTCGGTGATGGCGTGGGCCAAAGCAAGCGTCGACGTGACTGCAAATGTCGACCGCGAAGGATTGAACCCAGGAGACACGCTGACGCTCACGGTTTCGGTCACGTCAAACGATGACGTGAATGCAGACTCGCCCAATCTTCCGCCGCTCAATGATTTTGAAGTGATCAACCAATGGGCGACACAAGAGGCCCGCTCGAATTTTATTACGACACCCAGTGGCCCGCAGTTTCAGAGTGTGCAGACTCATCGCTACAACTACATGCTTCAGCCAAAGCACCAAGGGACACTTTCTATTCCCGGTGTCGAGATGATTGTCGACGGAAAACGCCACGTCACAAAGCCCATTTCCATCAAGGTTGCGCCAGGTGCCGGTGTTGCAAGTCGGCAAAAGCAGTCACAGCCACAGGGATTTGGTCAGCCGCCTCCTGGTTTTGGTGAAGACGACGAAGACGATGTATTTCAACAGTTGCTTCGCCGACAAGCGCCGCAAGTTGCGGGCTCTCGTCAGCTCAATATCAACACGAATGAAGCGTTTTTTGTTCAACTCGATACCGATAAAAAAGATGTTTACGTGGGTGAGCAAATCACGGCGAGTTGGTATCTCTACACCCGTGGAATCATCCGAGATCTCGACACTCTCAAGTATCCAGCGCTTCACGGCTTCTGGAAAGAAGACATTGAGATGGCAACGCATCTCAATTTTGAGACGGAGCTCGTCAACGGCATTCCATATAAAAAAGCTTTGCTCGCTTCGTTTGCGCTCTTTCCAATTAAAGACGGAACACCAACGATCGATCCGTACGTCGCAAAATGCTCCGTGATCTCCGGTGATGATCCGATGGGATTTGGGAAAGCGAATCAGTACACCAAGGCGTCGAACGAATTAAAAGTGACCGTTCATCCAGTTCCCGCCGATGGACGCCCGGCTGATTTCTCAGGTGCGGTTGGTGATTTCCAGCTCACCTCAAGAATCGACGACAAAAATCCGGTGACCAATCAGCCATTTGCTTTGAAAATCCGCTTTGAAGGTCACGGCAACGCCAAGTTAATCGATCTTCCACCTTTTGAGCCGCCGCAAGGAATCGAGATTTACGAAACTCAGAAAGACGCCAAGTTCTTTCGAACTGGTAGTAGCTACAAAGAATTCACCGTCATGTTGATTCCGCGCGCGGAGGGAGATTTCACAATTCCTGCTGTCTCAACGAGTGTCTTTGATCCCAAAGAAAAGAAATATGTTCGCAAAACTACGGAACCAGTCCATGTGCACGTGGCAAAGGGCACGGGGAAAGAGGGCGCGGATTCACCCATGGCAGCAAGCGGCGAAACGAAGCCGACTAAAAAATCGGCAACCGACACCGAGCCCGAACTGGATTTGCGTTTAAGATCGGGTTTATTGTCTCGGATGAGTGTCTCCAATGCACAAATGGGATTTGTTTATGGCCTCGTCTTTTTACTGGTCTTTCTTTTTCTCTTGTTGCGCGCTCGCAAAGAGCTCGGCTGGGGCATGAAGAAAAAAGATCTCAGTCGCCAACTCAAAGTTAGATTGAAGAGAGTGGATGCTAAGGTGATTGCTGGTGACTGGCGTGGAGTGGGTATCGAGATGACCAATACCGCGTATTTTGTCTTGGGGGCCATTTCGGGCGAAGGTGGCGCGAACGTGGAGCTCGGTAAACTTTTGCTTCGAGCTCCGCCATCGGTCCGCCGTGAATTGGGCGAAGACATCCGCAAGCAGATGGAGATCTTTCAAATTCTATCTTTTGCTCCGGAGCAAACGGTCGGAAATTTAAAAGATTCTGGATCAATTAAGAGTTCGGTTGGTGAGATGAGCCGGCTTTTAGAGCGGGCGGTTGAGCTTGCAGTGTCTTCTGGACAATCCGCCGAATCCGTATCAAATCCCAAAGCATTTTAATCGGATCCAAAAATATATTCACTTTTGAATCCACTGAATTGACCCATTTGACCGGCAATACGTCGGTCTTGTAGCCGAGACGATTCGCCAATATTAAAACCTCAACATCAAACGCAAAACCATCGAGCTTTTGGCGTTTAAAAATTTCATGGGCGGCCTTCGTGCGAAACGCTTTGAATCCGCACTGCGTGTCGCTGATACCCGGCACGCCGAGGATTTGTACAAAACGGTTGAAGCTGCGGCCCATGTTTCGGCGAATCCAAGTTTGTTTTTTCAAAATCTGACTCTTCGCCATTGCCCGCGAACCCGCAATCATCTGCGTGTCGGCGTGATCAGAGAAGTGCGCGAGAAACTTCAGAACCTCGGCAAGTGGAGTGGAGAGATCTGCATCCATGAAAAAAATAAATTCGCCAGTCGCACGCTCCATCCCGGAACGAACCGCGTAACCCTTACCGCGCTGAACTTGGTTATCGATGATGTGAATCATCGGATCATTACCCGCAGCTAACTTTGAGAGTTCGATCGTGCGATCGGTGGACTTCTCCACAATCACAAGAACTTCCATTTGCAGACCAAACCGACCGAAAAATGTTCTGATGTCGCGGATGGATGCCGGAAGTCTTCGTTCCTCGTTGTAGGCGGGAATCACGAGAGAGAGTGCCATAGGTTGCGAAGCATTGTGTGCTGGGCCCTCACAACTTTTGCCGTAAGTTTCGCCCCGCCCCTCGCGGCTACGATGAGAGTCGGTGAGCGCGTTGTGAGAGGAGCTTTGAGATTTGGTTTTTTCATCTACCGGCATGACAATTGGTTATAATCAAATCTAAGATATGTCCACAACGCTATTGGAGACTCATCGCGTGAGTGAAGAAACCATTGAGGATAATCAAAATTGCAAGAGCAGAGGGCTTCGCCTTTTAGAGGGCTACCGCAAAAGTCCGCTGGGCTCTTATGTGCCCCTCTCGCTTCTTGGACTTTTAACAGTTGCCTTATTTCTACGCTCTTTTGGTCTCGATTGGAAGCCTCCGCATTTTGACGAGGGCATCAACGGTCACTTCATCCATGAGATGTGGCGCGTTGATACATCGTCATTTAAATTATAATTGCTGGTACCGGCATAATTGCCTGCCGCAGCTCTTTCTCCCACAGGTGCGAAAGATATATTGTCAACACTTCTC
>JAYVND010000432.1:0-4774 GCA_043758635.1 Bdellovibrionales bacterium | reverse complement strand
TCAAAGTTCAGGCCGACCGTTATTGGGGAGCTCAAACCCAGCGCTCCCTCGAGCACTTCAAAATCGGTGGCGATCGGTTTCCGCGTGAGATGATTCGCGCTCTGGGAATTTTAAAGAAATGTGCGGCACTCACCAACGAAGGCCTCGGGCTTTTACCTGCAGAAAAAGCGAAACCAATCGTGCAGGCTGCAAACGAAGTGATCGAGGGGAAACTTGACGCGCACTTTCCGCTGGTGGTCTGGCAAACGGGTTCAGGCACGCAAACGAATATGAATTCAAATGAAGTTATCGCCAATCGCGCCCTCGAAATCATGGGCCAACCACTCGGTGGAAAAGGCATTCACCCAAATGATGACGTGAATAAAGCGCAGTCGTCAAATGACACGTTTCCGACCGCTATGCACATCGCAGTTGCCGAGCGCATCAATAAGCATTTACTTCCGGCGCTCAAAACTTTGCGAACGGGGCTTGATAAAAAAGCGAAAGAATTTGCGCCGATCGTAAAAATTGGCCGCACTCATTTGATGGATGCAACACCGCTCACACTCGGCCAAGAATTTTCGGGCTATGTCGATCAGCTCGATCACAATATTAAACGTGTGGAGCAAGGTCTTCCGGATATCTATGAGCTTGCTCTTGGCGGAACAGCTGTCGGAACCGGTCTCAACACGCATCCTGAATTTGCGGTGAAGTCGGCAAAGGCAATCGCCAGCGAAACGGGTCTTCCGTTTGTGTCGGCTCCAAATAAATTTGCGGCCCTCGCGGCGCACGATGCTCTCGTGCAATTCTCGGGAACTCTCAAAACTACAGCGTGCTCATTAATGAAAATCGCAAGCGACATTCGTTTGCTCGGAAGCGGTCCACGTTCAGGCATCGGAGAACTGAACTTACCGGCAAACGAGCCCGGCTCCTCCATCATGCCGGGCAAAGTGAACCCTACTCAATGCGAAGCCATGACAATGGTGTGCGCTCAAGTTGTCGGCAACGACATGGCGGTCGCAGTCGGCGGCATGAGCGGGCATTTTGAATTGAACGTATTTAAACCTGTTATCGTATTTAACGTGTTGAACTCGATTCGTCTCATCGCCGACGCGTGCGAGAGCTTTGACGAGCACTGCGTGCACGGGATTACGGTCAACAAAGCGCAAGTGAAACGTCATCTCGATAACTCGCTGATGCTCGTGACGGCACTCAATCCGCACATTGGTTACGACAACGCGGCAAAAGTTGCAAAGTATGCGCACGAGAACGACACGACGCTGAAAATCGCAGCCCAGACGTTGGGACTTTTGGATTCCGCAAGATTCGACCAGCTCGTGAAGCCAGAAGATATGCTCGGACCGATTCAGTCTTAGAGAGTTCCTTTTCACGGGTCGCGCTTACAGGTCTTTGGCACAGGTCTTTCTAGCAGGGATGGCAGATGCTTTCACGCGATCGTAAATCAGGACCTTACCGCGTGGCGGTTTTTTGCAGTGCAAATCCAAAACTGGATGCCGCCTATTTTACGGCTGCAACTGTGTTCTCCAAAAACTTGGCAAAGCGCGGTTGGGAACTGATTTACGGCGGAGCTCAAATTGGCCTCATGGGGAGATTTGCAGATGCTCAAATTGAGGCGGGCGGAATCGCGCGGGGTGCGATCACCGAAGGTCTAGCCCGTACGCAAGAGACTCCTCATCGTGGGCTCAAGGAGCTCGTGATCGTAAAAGATCTTTTTGATCGCAAGCGCTGGATGATGGAAGAGGCCGACGCATTCGTGATATTCCCAGGTGGTTTGGGCACGTTGGATGAAGCTCTTGAAGTGATCACGTGGAAATCCCTGGGGGAGCTCGACAAGCCTATCTTGTTTGTGAACGTGCGAGACTTCTGGCAGAATCAACTGGACACGTTCCAAGGATTCGCCGCGCAAGGAATGATTCGCACGGGCGGGCTCGAACTTTTCAAAGTTTGCGCTCGAGATGAACAGATCTGGAAGATCCTCGATGACGCAGAACAAGCGACTCGCTAACACATCACTATTAAAACTCCCGAATAGCGAACGCCTCGCTTGGATGACCGACGAAAATATTCGTCCTTATGTTTACGTGCGCCCCGAAAATCGCATCCATCAACCAGGAAAAATTCATGCGCAGCTGGATTGGTTTCCGCACGATGTTCTCTATAAAAATCCCCTTGAGATGAATGAGGTGGGATTTGCGAATCAGATTTTATCACTCGAAGCGCGCGCATTCGGGCCGAGCAATATGGCTATGCCTCGCTGGGTCTTCTATGACTGCGCTATTCTTCCGGGCTTCGTTGCAGGTTTCGCGTATCGCACGAAAGCGATGCCACAAGCGATTCGTGAGATCATGGGAATCACCGCGGAGAATGAACACGAGCATGAGTGGACACCGCTTTCGCTCTTTATCATTATTCCCACGATGTCGGCCAAAGGGGAGTGGGTTGCTCACAATCTTTGCTCAATCAACTCGCTCTTACCAAAAGAAGAGAGCTTTTACGGGATCGGCTTTCTCTCCAAAGCTTTTAGCCTTTGGTATGCGAATGTGGTGACCAACTGCGGAATGACGCAGTGGACGTCACCTGCAGTGCGTCTGCACTCGCACTACGGAGATTTCGAAATTTTAACGGCGTTCACACCCGTTCATTCTTATGCGCGCACGCTCACGTATCGGGTGAAGGTGGACATCACCAGATGGGCCCAGTTTTTTACCAAGGCTCAGCAGAAAGGTGACTTCCAGTCTCGTTACCGCGAGACGGGCTTTTTAGTTGATCCGGTCGATGAAGCGAGCCTGATCTCGTTCCAGCGCCGTTTAGAGGTAGGAGAGGGACCATTCTTTTTGGATGGTGTTGAGACACTGCAAAAGGAGTTGGTCGACCCGCTGACCGTGTATGCGCCTTGCTAAAATCTGCTTTCAATTGCTGCAGGACGCGACATTTCGGCTCTTTAAAAATAATTTGTGCAGGGAAGATTCAGGGTTTGATCTCGCTGCCGTCCGGCAGGCGGCGCGGCAAGGATCATGGTTTTCCTTCAACAAGAGCGGTTTGAGATGGCACTTCACGTCCACTCAAGCTACAATACTCGGATATGACAGACACTGCTCAAAACGCTCCAATGACCGAACTTCCTGCCGTTGCCAAAAGCGTTCACCTCCCATGCAAGAAATGCGGATGTGATCGTTATTTCACTGTTGTTGCGCACACTTCGCCAACAAGCGCAAAAGTGAAATGCGAGGTTTGCGGAGCTTCAAAAACTTTCAAACTTCCTGTTGAGAAAAAAGCCAAGGCGCCTGCGACGAAACGCGCGTCTACACGCGCATCTGGAGCTAAGGGTGGGAAGAAGAAAACTTCCACTCCGGATATGGGCGCTCTCTGGAGCGAGCTCAACGATAAAATCGGTGCGGACAGCGCTATGCCGTACAATATGAAAGCTAAGTTCTCGCTCGCGACTGCGATCAACCATCCAAAGTTTGGATTGGGTTACGTGACCGCTTCGACGAACGAAAAAATTGAAGTGGCCTTCCAAGAAGGTGGCCGTTCTCTCGTCCATAATCGCACATAATTCTTAGCCCAGGTGCACGGGCAATCGAGCGGACAGTAGCTGGGCCAGTAGCACGGCCAGCTGCGCTGAGCAGTTGTGTTTGAGAAATTTGACCCAATTTTAAATCTTCCCAAATTTTAGAAGACGACTTCTCGCGAGGCCGTCTTCTTTTTTTATGAAATCAATTTGTCTTGAGTCGGAAAATCAGTTCAGCCCGACTCAACACGACGGGCATGTCCTCGACCGCTTCGATTCATATTTTGCACTCGCGAATAAAGCGCGTTTGCTTTTTTCGTCTTAGCCCTTCAGATTGATTCAAATTCATGGCGCGCAAATCTAATTCCACATCCTATTCTCATCCTCAACGCGGTTATACCGATTGGACCAAAGGGCTCAATCCGGAGCAAAGTGCTGCCGTGATGCACACGAGTGGTCCGCTCTTGATTTTAGCGGGAGCCGGCTCTGGCAAAACCACAGTTTTGGTTTCACGAACAGGGCAAATTCTCGATACTCCTGGCGTAAAAGCCTCGGAGATTTGCGTTTTGACCTTCACGACCAAGGCAGCACGTGAGCTCAAACACAGAGTCGAATTGAAAGTTGGGCCTTCGGCGAAAGATCTGTGGTCGGGAACTTTTCATTCTTTTGGCTTGAGAATTTTGCGCAAGTACCACCAGCAAGCGGGCCTTCCTTCTGGTTTTGGTGTCATTGATCAAGGTGACAGTGTTGAGATCATCAAAGAGCTGACGAGCACGATCAAAAACTCGGGCAAGGATTCTTTTAAGACCGACAAGATCTTTACGCTTATCAATGAATGGCGTGCCACTGGCCGTCGCACACCGGTCAATGCTTCGGATGAATACGAAGTGATGACTCAAGTGCTTTTGCCGAAATATTTGAAAAAGCTTGATATGCTGGGGGTTGTGGATTTCGAGGGTCTTTTATTGAAGCCGCTTGAGCTCTTTAAAAATCATCCCGAAGTTTTGGGTGCCATGCGTGCGCAGTTCAAGCACATGATGGTGGACGAATTTCAAGACACCAACATGACGCAATTTGAGCTCGTCAAAACCTTGGTGCAAGAGCATCAGAACATTGCGGTCGTCGGCGATGACGACCAGTCCATCTATGGTTGGCGAGGTGCGTGTGTTGAGAACATATTGGATTTTCCGAAGCGTTTCGACAATTGTAAAGTGATTCGACTGGAGCGTAATTATCGCTCAACGCCTGCAATTATTGGTATCG
>JAYVND010000431.1:0-4788 GCA_043758635.1 Bdellovibrionales bacterium | reverse complement strand
GGAAACGAATATATCTTCTTTTGCCGGCGCGTACCGGTTCGATGCACCAGACTGCTATTTTGAACGAAGCCATCGATGTGCTTTTTGTTGATAAACGTGTAGCCTTCCCGAAGCCCGGTCGAGCCGCAAAAGGAACGGGTCAGAATGCCATCATGATTGCTGGTCTTCTCTGTTCCACACAGCCGCTGGTGGACATGGGCATCGCTGGAACCGTGATTTCCGCACAATCAAGCCGCATTGTAAAAGTTGGCCCCGATGGCGATCCAGTCCTAACAAAACGCGAGTTGCACGACCAGGATTTTTTACGAACAGATGAACCAAGAGACATGCCGGAAGACGAACGGGTTGAAGCAGATGCGCTTCTGAAGAGTCAGGCTCACGAATTTGATCGTCACGTCGAGGCTGGCCGACGTGCGGTTTCACAGATTCGACTCAATGCTCAAAATGTCGCGGCACTCAAGTTACCGATACGAAAATCAGAGTAATCCTGAACTTTATCTTGTTCGACGAATTGATCCATCTCTCATAATAATGTCTGATCTGGTACAGTAGAGAATGTCGAACGTCTCCCCATATGAACGCACGATCCCAATGAGTTCAATCGGGATAAGTTTTGAGCGATGCATGACAAACACAGGACATCCGCTCATGCCTTCAAGAGCTGTCTCGAACACTGCTTGGTTTGAAGGATCAAAATCGCTTGAGATATAGTCTTCTCGCGAAAACGGAATTGTGAACCACGACTCGCTCACATTATCGACTGAAACACCAAGGAATGGGAAAGCTGCGAATTCGACTTCTCTAGATGAATCGCGTGAGCGGTATTTGGCTGGCCAGCCAACGACAACACAGTACTCGCCAGTACGTGGGGGATCGTGGGGCCAATTGGCTGGTTTGTACGTTTGCGTTTTGGCAAATTCCGAATCCCAATATCCATTTTCTTCACCTTGAAAGGTCACACCGGTGACATCAAGGATAGCCAAGTCGATTTCTTCTGAACGTTCGCAATCAACAATCTTCGGTTCGATTTCTTCGCCACAATAGACGAAGACCACATCTGAGTTAGTTTGACGAAGATTGAGAAAGAAATCAAGTACATGTGCGTTTGTGATTAACAACGTCTTCGCACCAGTATTCAATAAGAATCCGCTAGCGCTATTGAACACGGTATCATTCGACTTGCTCGCTATGATGATTGCACTAGTATAAAGCCCTGCCAGTCGAACAATTTGGCCTCCAAAGTCCTTCTGATCATAAGTAAGGCCGTGCCACGACTTCGGCTTAGACCAGTTTGGCGATCCTGGCTTTTGCTTCACGCGCGCCTTAAAAATCGTCTCATTGTTTACTGAGCCGGAAATGCTATTGGTTCAAGTCTGCCAAGAAGACGGCGTTGAATGGCTGATACCGTGTCGCTATTTACGCGAAAAGTCCAAAGTATATTTTTACACTGAGCCTCGGCATTCTTTACTACATTTTGTTCAAGTTCCCGTAACGATGTCCTCAGCGGAAACTTGAAGACGTTTTCTGTTCCAACGGAAGAATTTAATTCTAACTTAAGTCGCCACACGTGATCAAACTCGTTCGTGGTAACTGTCCGACCACGTAGACCGTCAATGCGAAGATCTATTTGGACTTCCTCATTAGGATCTTTTAGCAGATAACGCGCGATGTTTCGTGCCAGTAGATGGAACATTGTCACTTGTTCTACGAACGTGTCAATCCATAACGTACGATCAGTTTCTACAAGCTCAGCGCGCGTACGCTCGTCGTTGGGCTTAAAGTCTTCCATAAACGTCCTGACGACACGATATAGACCACTCGTATTAAGTGCAACAGATTCGTACCGACGTAGTTCACCTTGATGAATAAATGCCTGACAGCCCTTACTGACATTCTGGACGTCAATATTTTCCTGAAACGGAACAGAGCAAGCTATTCCGTTTCTGCCTATGATGTAGCGAAAGTCGCGTATTTTACTGGGAACATCTCCGAGAGCGATTCGATTCTCGATGTAAATCGCTGGATGCACGGTCATATCGAAGTGCCCAATGTGTTGAAGCCAAGGCCCGACTGACGGCACGAAGAAGTTTGTGTTTGCTTCTTCGATCTCCAAATCATATGCACTTACAGGTGCTGGCTGCTCAACACTCTGGGGAGAAGACAAGAAGTGCTGGAACGTGGCAAACAGATCGTCTTTTGCCTTCAACATTCCGCGTTTCAACAAATCGCGCATGTCATCAGCGTCAGAGATTTTTTCGGAGGACTGCGATTTTGTCCGCATAAAAATATCCGCTCTATTGAAAAGCGGCGATTTTCTGCAGCCTTCCTGATTACATCGTCCCTCAGAGGTAAAGATAAGCGGGGAGGTTTCGAACTCAGGAACTCGGAGTACGACAATCTGATCACCCTCGATGATCTCCGTTTCAACCTGACATTCAATCCTCGGCCCAAGGTACTGGTGGACCAGATTATTTATCTTGGTCGGATCGAACGAAGCGACTTGCGCATCACTCATCGTTCCCGTTGTAAAGTTTGGTTCGTTTCGGCCGAATACGATAAAGCCACCACCAGCGTTTGCGAGGGCGGCAACGTCTCGGAGAATCTCGAAGCGAGCGCACTTGGTCGATTCGGTCCAGTGCATCGCTCTTTTGAAGTCAATGTTACGTGTTTCTGAACTGTTACGAATTATGGCGATGATTTCGGGGTCATTCACGACGCTTGACCGTGGTGATATTTATACACGGATTCAAACAGGCTCGAAATGACGTTTTTTAGACCATCCTGATCGCTGAGGAGCTTTGTAAGACCCTCCCCTAGGGCCGAGTTCTGGCGTTCACTCTCCTCAACAACCTTTTCCTGAGCTTCAACGAGGACCCGCTCACCGAAGTCTTTTGTATCGCCGGCATTCATGAGTTGCTCGAAGGAGTTGTTGAGGATTTGATTCTTTAGCGCGTCATCACCAATCATGAGATCGCGGGCAGCAGCCGCAAACTTGATTTTGTGCTCTTCCGATATCTCGTCCCCGAAGACGAGATTCATGGCTTCGATGACCTCAGCCAAGGGACCATACTTCTTTTCACGAGCCTTTGCCGTGCCTGGCTTGTCACCAGGTTCAAGGGGCTTCGAAGCACCGTTTGCAAGGTCGATCTTACCGCTGAACGTCTCTTTCGCCCGAAAGTGGGTCATATCAACACCACTGACATCGACCGGAATTCTATCGGTGTTGTCCTTGATGAGTCGGGCAAGGCCAGTGAACATTAAATAGCGTTTTTCAAGCCCGGTATCCTCATAGTCGTAGATTTGTGAGAGAAAACCATAAAGGCGCACGAAGGTGCCGATATCGTCACGGAAGATGACGGTTTTCTCGATTTCTTCCTTGTCATTTTCGTCGATAGCTTTCTTGCACCAAGCCCGAAATTTATCAACGACTGGATTCAATACCGCCATGAGGAGCGACTGGCGCTTCTCGCCACGCTCAAGGGCTGACGCCTTCGTGAATGCCACGAGGTATGCGTCGAGATCCTCGTTCGTATAGATTCCAGACTTATCGAGTTTTGTCTGAAGGTCGTGAATGATGTCAGGATCGGTAACACGTGCTAGGGTCGCCGTTTTGTAATACGGCTTGAACGCCTCAAGTATGTCCTCGTCGGCATTCACAAAATCAAGGATGAACGTGTCTGCCTTCTTGATGTCGCCGGAAGCGTATGTCCGATTGAGGCGGGAAAGCGTCTGGACAGCCGTGATACCCGAAAGTTTCTTATCGACGTACATAGCCGTCAAAAGAGGCTGGTTAAAACCCGTTTGATATTTCTCAGCGACGAGAAGCACCTGATAGCGATCAGACTTGAAGGCATCAGGGATCTCCTCATTCTTGAGGTGATTCAGGCCATTCTCAGTAAATGTCTCCGGCGTACCCCGAGGATCGTCTTCGAGTTTTCCGGAGAATGCGACAAGGGTTGCTATTCCATACTTTTTCTCGCCAATGTACTTATCGATGGCCAGTTTATAGCGAACAGCACCTTTGCGGCTGTCGCAGACGACCATGGCTTTCGCTCGACCACCTAGGAGCGGCTGTACGTGTTCACGGTAGTGTTCAACAATAATGGCAACCTTTTGGTCAATGGCATACGCGTGGAGTTTTGCAGCGCGGGCAATCAGCTTGGCGGCATCACTCGTTGGAACGACCCTATCCCCGGTCTTCTCATCGCGAGTGGCTAACTTGTGAGCAACATCGTAGGTCGTGTAATTTTGAAGAACATCGAGGATAAACTCTTCCTCAATAGCCTGTTGCATGGTGTACACGTGGAATGATTCAGGGATGCCCTGAGCATTCAGTCTCCCGAAACGTTCAAGGGTTTTTGCTTTCGGAGTTGCCGTAAACGCAAAGTAACTGATGTTCTTTGCCGTCGCCCGTTTTTTGGCGAGCGCCAGCATTGCGTCTTCTGCACTGACTTCTTCGGATTCATCGAGGTCAGCATCCGTGATTCCTAAGCCTTCCTTGATAGACTTTGCCGACTCACCTGTCTGCGAGGAATGTGCTTCATCCGCAATCACGGCAAATGAGCGTTTTACGAGTTCAGGCATTTCGCTCAAAGCCTTTACGGCTCGCGGAAATGTCTGGATCGTCACCAGAATAATCGGCACTTTTTTTCTCAGCGCCTGTGTCAGTTTTGTGCTTTTGGCTGACTCCCGATCATTGATGCTTACAACCACGCCGTCTTTGTGGTCAAACTGCTTGACCGCATCTGCCAGCTGATTATCGAGAACCGTTCGGTCCGTAACGATAAT
>JAYVND010000430.1:0-4793 GCA_043758635.1 Bdellovibrionales bacterium | reverse complement strand
CTGACGACGACGAGCAATTGCCGCGTTGATTCCAATCGAGAAAGCTTTCCCGGCAGTTTCGATCCATTCTTGTTGACCCTGCGTGAGGGCCGAAAAAGAGGCAAGCTCGATGAGTGCGATTGGCACTCCTAGAAAACGTAGCGGAACAAAAAACAGATGCTTTGGAACACTTTCGCCGAAGCTTGACCGCAAGCGAAAATAATCAGCCGGGACGTCGTTGATCACGGTCATTGTTTCTGACACGGCACTCGTCCCGACAAGGCCTTCGCCGATTCGCGCGCTCTGAGCCGAATTTCCGCCGCTCTGTGCACCCAAGCGCAATCTCGCCAGCGCGCCAGCGGAGCGAACCTCTGCTGCTTCGTTTTGGCCATAACCCGCAAGCAGGTGCAATATGCCATCTTCCACGACAAATAGATTCACCCCGGGAACGCCGACACCTTCGGCAGTGAAGTCGACCAAGCGCTTGCCAATTTCGCTCAAACTACGATCACCACTGACAAGTTGCGCGGACTCGGCTTCGGTTTTTCGTAAGCGAGCTTCACGGGCCTGCTCACTCGCATAGCGAGCTTGCGATCTGAAATACGATCTCACGAGCCTGAAAATCAAAAACACAAAAAGGATGTTGAGTACCGTGATGACGACCAAAATCGTCTGGACAGTGCTGTAGGCGCGATCCGAAGTTGCTTCGCGTTTTGCCAAGAGCTGACGCTCTTCTGCTTCCATTCGGTCGACCGTGCGGCGAAACGAATCCATTGCGTCTTGGCCCGAACCAATCATTTGCTTCGAAAAATTCGAGGATTTCGCAAAATTGCTGAGATTCATGTTCATCAACTCAAAACGTTTACTTAGAAATATTTCGAGAGCTTTACAATTTTCGACTTGGACAACGTTATCGGCCGTTAGCGCGCGAGTATCTTCAAACGCTCTCCATGTCGCTTTTTCTTGCGTCGGCACTTGATCATAATAGGCACGGTCGTGAGTGAGTGCGAATCCACGAGCGTTGGACTCCGCCGTCGCGACATGTCCTAAAAGCTCTTCAAGATTGGCAATCACAACGTTTGTGTGCTGCACCCAGTTCTGGTGCTCTCGAAGTGCTGCAATGTTGTTTGAAATAAGAAATCCGCTAGCCAGCAAGACCGCAACTAAAACAAGCATGCCGACGACCAAAATCGACTGGCGGGAAGGTGACTGGGTCACGGATGACTCCTCTTACATATACACGCATACGAATGAATAAATTTGACTCTAAACTAAACGTTCTTCGATCCGAACGCACACGTTAGCTGACACGAGTTTTTATAGTTTTCTACACACTCAAGTCTGGACAGCCCGCGAGTCGCCACCTCACTTGGCCTCGCTTTAAAATGTCCATTTCAGGGGAGAGTGACCTTCGATCACGAATGAATTTTTCTAGGGTCGCTTGTTCTCCAAGGGCTTGGTCTCCCGTTAAAGATGAGATAATTACTTCCTCACGTCTTCTATTCTCAGCAGAGGGTAAGGCCGAAATGAGCTCTGTAATGAATTGAGTTCGATCTGGATGCAATTGTGCCATCAAATCCCGGCTCCCCGCATTTACTATGTAAACGCTCGCGCGACGTAATTTTGTGGCTTTGCTCTCGGTTTTCGCTGACTCTCACACCATCAATTCAGGAGTTGCGAGATGCAGGAAACGAGCGAAATCGAAAATCAAGTCGACCCGGCGGCCATCGCGCGCGAGCACCAGCGGCCGCAAATCGTCGACTACGAACTGCCAGGTGATTTCGCACGCGACATGCTCACGTTTCGTCGGAAGACCGAACCCGGTTTCAGCGTTCAGATCGCAACCCGCGCCCTTCGGCGCGTATCACCAGCACTCGTTTCGCTGGTTCTCGCCAATAAACGAAAACTCACGCTTGACCGAGCCGACGAATTCGCAAAACTTTTAAATCTCAATCCCGGCGAACGCTATTACCTCCGCACCTGGATTTTAAGAAGTGAACAGAGCGAAAAGAACAGTGATAGGAACCTTACCGGAAGCGGCTCCTTGAGCGGTTCAGCAAATTCGAACGCACATCGCAAAGACGTGTCTCCGCATATCTTCACCGACTGGCTCAACCTTTACGTCAAAGATCTGTTTCAGTTCACGGCCGTTCAAAAAGAGCCGGCTCGAATCAGCGCGATCTTAAACGCAATTGCAAAACCAAATCGCGTGCGCCGCTCTCTTGATTTTCTCCTGCGCGAAGGACATCTGCGACGCACTATGCAGGGGGAGATTGTCACTGAGACTCAGCTTTCCATCACGGAGGGTCAGATCTCGAGTCAAAAAGTGCGGAGGTTTCATAAAAATGCTCTCGGAATTGCGAAGGATGCGATAGATCTCTATTCATCGAATGAACGCTTTACGAACACGCTCATTATTCCACTCAGCAGCGATGACTATCAGGAGCTGATGGCCCTCACAACCGAATTTTCGGAGCGCTTAAAAATTTTCGCTGAGTCCCGTAAAGATGCACCTGAGCGCCTGTATCAATTTATTGTGAATCTAAGTCCTATCGGAGGAAAAATCGTATGATCGCCCGACTTAGCAACAACCTGAAGTTTATCATCACGCGATTGAATTTTTCGAGAACGAACTTCAACTGCGTTGCCGGTGAAGCATTCGCAAAACTCATGTTCGTTGCGGGTTTCTCCGCCATCCTGGTTTGCGCTTCAAACGGAGCTGCACTTGCATCTACTTTCGTGGGCAATGCCGGAAGCCGCGGCGATGTCGAACGAGCGGTCACCCTTCATCAGCTGGCTGATACCTACACTTTGATGGAATCAGATCCTGCTGCAGACCTCTGCCGCTGCAATGAATCGTTCGCGAATCATCCGATGTGCGCACCGCTCAGCGCACTTACTGAAGAGCAAGAGAAGTTCTGTTCTGCGACCCTTAGCTCACAACTTGCAGGCAATGCAAAGTTGGTGACGAGTGGTAAAATTCATTGGGAGTGGTCAGAAGGCGACATGAACGTAATGGAAAACGGTCGCGCGCGTAGCGCCGAAGCTGTTGCGAATTACGATGAGCAGACCATCACGATTGATCAGTCAAAATTCACCGCGATGCTTCCATTTGATAGAATGTTTTTGCTGCAGCATGAGCTGACACATTTCAATTCCATAAATGGAATTCGTATGACCGATGAGGGTCCCATTGGTCCCTTCCTCGGAAAAAGCGGCTCTCGTCAGCTGATCGACGCGATGGCGGCAGCTACGGTCATGCGCGGAGTGGAGATTCATATTGATGATCAATACCGCAAGCAGCTGAGACGCTCACAAGGTTGGAAAAAAAACTGGGTCGGTTTACGAATCGGTGGAGTTGCAGCGAACCCGAGCAATACAGAATACTCGCCATCGACATTGAGCTCGACGACGATTGATTACCGCCGCTACTTCACCAGCTGGGGAACGGTGGTGGGGCTTCGTCAATCCAACGGACAACGATCGGTTTTAGGCTCCGCAACGGCTGATGAGACACGAAGCACCTTTCTCCTGGGAGGCACGTATCGAATCTTCCCGAACCAAAATCCGCTCAGTTATTGGGGCCAAACCCATATCGTCATCAACGCACTTCTCGAGGTGGTTTCAAGCCGCTATAAGCTCTTTGACGACTATATTGGCCAGTCAAAAAAATCCACAACCTTGGGTGGTACAATTGAAGCCAGCTACACCCTTCCTCTCTTCTGGGGGATCTGGGGAATCGCCGGAGTCGGTCTCGAGTATGCGCCATCTCGCTTCGTGCTCGATTCCACTAGTCAAGTTTCCACAAAACTAGAAAACAATGGAATTCAATCGTCGGCTTGGTTAGGAGTGACGTATGGCTTTTAATATATGTGATCGCACGGCCTTCAAAATTCCCCAACTTTTTAACCTATTGATCGTCGGTTCGTTCGGTGGACTTCTCTTGCCACTCGCGGCCTGTAGTTTGGATTACGCAAACCCAACCGCTAAACAAGAGCGTGTCGTGGGAGAGCGACTGCAGACGATTTCATTGCCTGATCGCGACACTGGTTCGATGGAGCACATCGCGCTCTACGATAAGACCACTCACATGATTCATCAATTTGATTTGGTAAACACACGTTACGACCGCGGTCTCCAAGTCGAATCGCCAGCTTTAGAGCATGCGATTCTTTTCGATTCGAGTGGAAATTACGTCGTCGACTTTGCAGAGAAAACAATTTCGATTTACGACTCCTCAGGGTCACGTCAGCGAAACCCGATCCACATGCCGGGCTTGCCCATTTCGGCCGCGTTCCGTCCGCGCCTGGGTGATATGGTCATTTACGACTCGGCCGGTGCAATCGGCCTATTGAAACTAGATGCTGAAGGACATGTGACTGCAAGTGCGGTGTTCGGTTCGGCACTAGCAGCCTCGGCAGGCTCCTCCACTTCGGCCGATCTCACCTTGGTCGCGGCGGACCTTACCGAAAGTGGACAATTGGTAGTTGCCCTCAGTGACAATTCGATTTCGACCTTCGACTTTGATGCCAGCATTCGAACTGTCAATTCTCAAAGTTGGACCCCCCCCCTAGTTCATTTTGCGACCGGCCTCTCGAACATCACTTGGGTTTCACCAATACGTGGTCAACCAAATCTTGCCTTGGTGAAAGATGATGGAGGCGTGAACCTCGTCAATCTTCACTCCCAGACGGTGATCTCGAAGTATGTTCGTGGAGGCTATGAAGATCTTCTTATTTTGTCGAAATCTGTCGACGCTCATTTTATTACGAATGATGTCTCAGGCAGTGCTGTGCGAATGGGATACGTTGACC
>JAYVND010000429.1:0-4809 GCA_043758635.1 Bdellovibrionales bacterium | reverse complement strand
TCAATTGATGAAAAAAATTTCGACGTGGTCTTTGGTCATTCGAACGGTTGCGATCAGCTTTCTGTTCAGCTTGCTCGCACTTTTGCCGTTACTTGCGCACGCCGACGCTGAGAAAATCAACACCGCTTCGCGCTTTGCGGGATTCGTAAAAGTCGCTGGTGAGCGCGCGGTTTATGTGGACTACCTCAAACCTAAAGCGGGCGAGCCGACCCTCGTTATACTTAACGGCTTGACCTACAATCTTCATTGTTTTGATGCTTTCGTTGACCAGTTAAAAGGTCAGGGCTTCGGCATTCTCCGTTATGACCCGAATGGAATGGGTGAAACGCTTCTTCGTTATGCGCCTTCGACCCATGTGATCGAGTATCGTGATCAAGTGACAGATCTTAATTCTCTTCTTGATGCAATGGGGCTAAAAGAACCTGTTCACGTTGCCGGCCTATCTTACGGCGGCGGGCTCGCGATTGAATTTGCGGCAGCTTACCCTCGACGGATTCTAACTGTGACGTCGATGGCGCCTTACACAGAGCCAATACCGGCAACTGACAACCTCGTGAAATATTACATCACGCAGACGCGCATCATGTTCCCGCTCAACCCAGCGACTGACGATCAACTCTACGCCTACTTTTTCCACCAGATTGTATATTCGAGCTACCCTTCACTCGAGCCCATCACGCTCTCGAATCCCTTCATCCTCGAGGCAGTTTACAATATGGGCCTCGGAATCCGTTCAATGATTGTGAAGGATGTTGTGGACACATTGCCTGACGGAAAGTTCAACCTCATGGTTGCAAATCAAGATGAATATGTGCCGGCAGACACGCTTGAAAAACTATGGACCGAGACTCCAGGTTCAAAACTCAATAGTCGTATTTTTATCGAAGGCACAAAACATAAAATGCCAGAGACGATTCCAGAATTTTCCGCTGCATGGATTTTGCGAATTATCAAAGGCGACCCGCAGGTTTCTGGTGGACGCACTTTCCGCGGTGATGCCGAGACAGGTTCGATCCGCGTGGACGGTCCTAAAAACTGAGCTGGCAAAAACGCTTCACTCTCAAGCCGAACTCATCTGAGTTCGGCTTTTTGTTATTTCGACTCCGTCATTTTGGCTCAAGGAGATAGCTCTGTGGCACTTATTTCTCTGAAGAATTACAAGATCAATGTCGACATCGTCCCGCGCCTATTTCCTCGAGATGTCGTATTTGTGCACGGTAACCTTTCGTCGAACATCTGGTGGCAACCCGCAATCGAATCCTGGCAAACGATGTTGACTGAGTCGAGAGAAGTTGCGCCAGCGGGACGCGCGATTCTGGTTGAGTGGCGAGGCTGCGGTCAGACGACTGGGCCCGCAAGCGAACCGCACGTCGCGAGTGACATTGCTCCCGATCAGTTGGCGCAAGATTTGATCGAGACTGTTCAACAGTTGAAACTTTCGAAATTCGATCTCGTCGGCCATTCTTATGGTGGCCTGATTTCGCTCATGGCTGCGATCCAAGAACCAGGGCTGGTGAATAAACTTGTTTTGTTGGACTCTGTCGGCGCCAACGGTTTGCAGTTTCCGAGAGAGGCACGTGAAGCGTTTTTGCAGATGAAAGCCGATCGCCAGTTCTGCGCCACTGTTTTAAGCGGCACAATTCTTGGTTGTGACGTGCATTCAAAACTGTTCCAGCAAATCGTCGACAACACGATGGCAGTTTCCCCCCTCATTTGGACGGCAATTCCTGAAGTGTTGGATCAAGTCAACATCGTGGAGGCCGTTAAAAAATTCTCGCGGCCTACCCTCGTTATTCACGGCGATCAGGATCCTGTTTTGCCAATTGCAGATTCAATCGCATTGGCCGAATGGATGCCGAATGCCATTTTCAAAAAATTTAAAGACAGCGGCCATTCACCGAACATTGAGTCCCCAGAACTTTTTGCCTCGACCGTGAGCCAGTTTTTGTTTCACGATGCGCACTGAAGTCGGCTGATCTGTGAGTGACATTTTTGAAAATTCCGACGATCGGCTAATAAAGACCGACTGGTTAAAACAGTGGGCGCATCTCGCGCCTCAGTCGGTTGCAATTCAAGAAGCCGACTCAGGTCAAACGCACTCCTATGCACAACTGCTCTATCTTAGCTGTACGCTCGCTGCGCACCTTGAGCAGACATATCAAATCGGTACCGGTGACCGAATCGTCGTCATCGCCCAGAACGAAATCGAATTCCTCGCACTTTTTTTTGCGGTGCAGAGGCTCGGCGCAATCCTTGTGCCGCTTAATTTTAGGCTAGCGGTACCCGAGATCAGTGCGCTGCTGCGAGATTCCGATCCGCGCCTCGTTATCGTGCAAGATCGATTTCTTCCTCTTTTGTCACCTGATGTGATTGGCGCCGCAGACGGGGCGAAATCGAATCAGCAGTTTTCGGAGGGTAACGATCTTCATGCGCCAACAGACCGCGGGCCTTTGCCTTTTATTTCGACCTGGTCGTTCGATGGAACTAACGAAGTCGCAGGCGAAGCTGAAGTCGAAGTCGGTGCTGAGGTCGAAGTCGGAGTTGAATCGGCGCACAAGCTGTCGCTCCGCGCACTTTTAGAGAGCTCCCTCCAAGACTTTATCAATCAAAAGATTTCAAGCACAATTCGGCACAAGCAAAATATTTGGTTCCGTGAGTCGCGCTCCAGATTTCACGACCCCTGCATGATTCTTTACACATCGGGAACCACCGGCAGGCCAAAAGGCGCCATTATTACGAATCAGATGCTCCACTGGAATTCGATCAACACAAGCCTACGACTGAATATCAATCAGAGTGACACAACGATTGATTTCTCTCCCCTATTTCATACCAGCGGTTGGAACGTGCTTCTCACGCCTTTTCTGCATCGAGGCGCAAAAACAATTTTGATGAAGCGCTTTTCGGCGACGCGACTTTTGGAGCTATGTGAAAAAGAGCGAGTGACCATCATGTTTGGTGTACCCACCACGATGGCAATGATCGTGGCACACGACGCTTTTGTGACAACCAACCTTTCATCGCTCCGCTACGCGGTCGTAGGTGGTGAACCCATGCCGCTCGAGTTGATCAAAACCTGGCAGATCAAAGGCGTTCCGATTCGCCAAGGTTACGGGTTGACCGAATTTGGTCCTGGAGTTTTTTCGCTCAACCAAGAAGATGCGATTCGCAAAATTGGCTCTGTCGGCTTTCCCAATTTTTATGTCGAAACTCGAGTTGAAGACGAAAACGGAAAGCAAGTGACTGCGGGCGAAATCGGCGAGCTCTTACTTCGAGGTCCGGCTTGTACAGCGGGTTACTGGCGCGATCAAGCGGCAACCGATCTCGCGATTGTCAACGGTTGGCTCCGCACCGGGGATCTTGTAAGATTTGACGAAGATGGTTACTTTTACATCATTGGCAGAAAACAAGATATGTTTATAAGCGGTGGTGAAAATATTTTTCCGGCTGAAGTGGAGCAGGTGATTGCCTCGCATTCGGCTATTGCCGAGGTCGCGGTCATCGCCATCAGTGATTCAAAATGGGGACAAGTCGGCAAAGCATTTATTGTTTTGCATGCGGGAGCACAAATTAGTTTTGAAGAGATCAACCTGTACTGCGCAGGTCATCTAGCCAAATATAAAATTCCAAAATCGCTGACGATCATTGACGAACTTCCTAAAGGCGCGAGCGGCAAAATTCTCAAGAGCCAGCTGATTGGCCAGTGAGGTTTTCTTAGTGATTCAAATTGAGACGGGCGATGCATGGTACCAGGTTTTAAGACCAGGGCTTGAGATCCAGCTTCGGGAGTGTCTCAAAAAGGGCTACACTGAGTGCGGCATCTAGATTCGATTCTTCGGAGGCCCCGGCATGCGCGCGCCTGTACCCTTTTCGCTCTCAATAAAAGTTCAAAGTCTCAACCGATTTATGAACCTTGCACTCTTGCTTTTCGTATTGATCCTCTCAGGATGTCAGACCTCTCGCATTCGTGCGTGGAGCGATGTCAAACAGGGGCAGACTAAAACCACGGTGTTGGAATCTCTCGGTGGTCCCGATCGTACCATCCGTGAAGAGGGTCTCGATCGCTGGATCTACGTTTTTTATAAACCAGGCGATCTCGATAATCCGGAATGGAAAGAGCTGCAGTTCGTGAACAACAAAGTCAGCTATATTGGTGACCGAATCAAAGCACCACTCACGCCAGAGCAGACCGATGAGAAAAACGAAGAAGCGAACCGCGAAGAAGAGGCTCGGCTTGCGCTAATTCAAAAAGCCAACGACCGACGCCTCGGGCGAGTCTCGGGTCCGGCTTACAGTCCACTCAATAACAATGATGATCAAAAGGTAAATATCGAAGCCGAGAAGCGCAAGAAAGCACCGAACTTCGAGCCTGTTCAGTGAACCAGCCCTAAATGAAGTTTAAGAGCCTGAGACACTGTGAGCCTGAAATTCTGAGAGTGTCCAGACTGCCCAGGAGCCCGTAGCTGTTCGATGCCCTGCAGTCAGCGTCGCAGCAAAATTCTGCCCGGCATATCTAGATCCGAATCCTCTTTGCTACCTTCGTCCCCATCTATTGATGCGGGATTTCTCGACTTTGCAAAAACCGATTCGGACTCCATCGTGCCCCGGTCTACCGGCACCGGAAAAATCGTCATAACTTTAGTTTTTGTGCGATCTAAGCGTCCATCAAGGCCGAAGGAGCTTTCCATTTCGGTCAATGTTTTAAGTTTATAGTGGACATATTTGTGTTCAACAGTTTCGTTTTTCTCTGGGTGCTTAAAGCGAATGTGCAATCGAAGCTGCTCATATTCCTGCGAAATTTTTGTAAGG
>JAYVND010000428.1:0-4834 GCA_043758635.1 Bdellovibrionales bacterium | reverse complement strand
TGGAGTACGCTGGTGTCATGGCAGGTCGCGCCGGTTTTAATCTTTGCAGCCTACAATTGAATCTTCAACTGAGTCATCAACTTCCGACGAGGCCCTGCTCTTCGTTTTTCTTCCAGAGATAGTAATCGAAGCCGCCCTCGAAGGCGCGAATCGAATGCTTGTCCACCTCGAAAACGCGTGTCGCCAGTTGATGCAAGAAATGGCGATCATGGCTCACGATGATGACGGTGCCGTCAAATTTCTTAATCGCATCCAATAGAACTTCGCGCGAACGAATGTCCAAATGGTTGGTCGGCTCATCGAGAACGAGCAGGTTTACTGGCGTCGCGAGAATTGTCGCGAGTACGATTCGGCTTTTTTCTCCACCCGACAAAACTCGGACTGGTTTGTCAGCGTCGTCTCCACTGAAAAGAAACGTGCCTAATAAACTTCGCACAAATCCCATCGATGCAAGTGGAATGCGGCTATGAACCTCTTCGTAAATCGTGTTCGCCGGATTTAAGACGTCCAGTGAACTTTGCGAAAAATAACCGGTTTCGATGCTGGAACCGACAGTCACTTTTCCACCCGAAGCTTCGGTCTCGCCAATGATCGTTTTGAGAAGAGTCGATTTTCCCGCGCCGTTCACCCCGACAACTGCAATACGATCGAGGCGCTTCACGAGGCCCGAGGCGCCTGAGAACACAAGATGCTCGGTGCCGTCGTCTTTTTTCCAAGATTTGCTGAGGTTGTCGAGTTTTACGACTTCGTCGCCACCACGTGGTGATTTCGGAAATTCAAAACGAATCGTTTGCTCGACCGCCGGAATTTCGATGCGCTCAATTTTTTCGAGCTTTTTCACTCGCGATTGGACTTGAGCCGCATGCGATGCGCGAGCGGCGAAGCGTGCGATAAACTCCTCCTCTTTTGCGAGCATGTCCTGCTGACGAGCATGCGCCGCCAAAAGCTGCTCAGCGCGAACTCCCCGTTCACGCTCATAGAAGTCGTAGTTACCACTGTATGTGGTGATCGCTTTGTTGGCGACTTCGACAATCTTATTCACGATTTTGTTCATAAAGGTGCGATCATGGGATGTCATGATGATCGCACCCTTGAAATTCATGAGCCAATTCTCAAGCCAAATGATCGACTCCATATCCAAATGGTTGGTCGGTTCATCGGCGAGCAGAACATCGGGATTCAGAGTCAAAATTTTTGCGAGCATGATACGCATCTTCCATCCGCCAGAAAACGCTTCAACTGGACGATGGTGATTTTCGGGGCTGATGCCAAGACCGGTGAGAACTTCTTTGGCGCGCGGTTCGAGATCGTAACCACCGCGGGCTTCGAATTCGACCTGAGCTTCGCCGTACTTTTCGAGAAGCTTCATCATCTCGTCTTCGTCGAGCTCAGCCGCATTTTCCAGCTGCGCTTCCCAGTCTTTGAGTTGCTTGCCGAGCGCCATGACTTTTTCGGAGCCGGCCATGACTTCCTCGATCGCCGAGCGACCTTTGATATCATGAATGTCTTGCGAAAAGTATCCGACAACCGTTTTATCAACGATGCTGATCGTTCCTTCGTTCACGCCCTCTTCACCAACAATCAACCGGAAGATCGTAGTTTTGCCAGCGCCGTTGGGGCCGACTAAACCAATTTTGTCTCCCGGGCGCACATCGACTTTGCCGTCACGGTAAAGAACTTTGTCGCCGTAGCCTTTAGAAATACCGCTCAAACTGATCATTTTGCCGCCCAAAGTTGCGAGAGATTTTTATGTAACGTGCGCTTATCATTCGCCTTGGGCGGCCGTCAATTCGCTCCACCGTGCATAGAGAGTTTCCACTCTCGCCTGCGACTCACCGATTGCTAGGTAAAGCTCAGTCACGCGAGCCGCGTTGGCCGCGACCTCGGGCTTTCCCGCTTCGGTTTGCAACTCGCCCAGTTTGGCTTCGGCTTCTTGAATGCTCTGCTCCATGTTTTCAAGCTCGAATTTTTCTTTGAACGTCAGCTTGCGCTTTGACTCATTCGAAACGGATTTACCAGGCTCAGCACCCGTACTTCTACTATGCGACACTGGCGTTTCCGGGCTCACACTGACGATCACTTTGTGGGCGTTGGCGCGGGCTTTCGCATTGGCCTTAAGATTTGCTTTTGCTTTGGCACTCAGTTTTGGGCGCGACTCATACCAATCTTCCCACTGCGGATAGCCAGCAAACTCTTGCAGCTGTGGATCACCTTGATCATCGTGGCCAAATGCCAGCACTCGATTGCAAACCTGATCCAAGAAGTAGCGATCATGTGTGACCAAAATCACGGCGCCCTTGAAGTCCGCCAAAACGTCTTCGAGAACATTCATCGTTGCCATATCGAGATCGTTGGTCGGTTCGTCGAGAACGAGAACATTCGCCTGCTGAAGCATCATTTGCGCCACGCGAAGTCTTGCTTGCTCGCCGCCAGAGAGTTTCGAAACCGGCATGTCATGCTGTTCACTGCGGAACAAAAAGCGATCGAGATAGCTACGGGCAAAAACAAACTGCCCGCCGAACTGAACGTAATCACCTTCGTCGACAATATTTTTCAGAAGAGTTTTGTTTGGGTCGAGCGTCTCGCGATGTTGTTCAAAGTAACCCACTTCCATGCGCTCGGCCGTTTTGACTTCGCCCGTGTCTGGATTTTCACGCCCGAGTAAAACTCGAATCAGCGTCGATTTTCCGCAACCGTTCGCGCCCAAAAGGCCGAGTCGACTTTTTGGCGTGAGAAGTAAGTTGAGACCTTCAAAAAGATTACGGCGTGAGCCGTCCTCAAGATCGTAACCTTTGGCGATGTTTTTCGCTACAATCAGCTTTTGCGGATTGCGTTCAGCCTCTTGAAACTCAATTTGCACGCGGCGATCTTGATTGCGTGTCTTTAAGTCTTCGACGTCAGACTTCAGATCACCAGCTCGGTTGATTCGAGCAGTTTGCTTGGTCGTGCGGGCTTTGGCTCCGCGACGCAACCATTCGGTTTCGCGACGGAGTGTGTTTTTTAGAATCAGTTCGCGACCTTGTTGCGCACGCATCAAATCGTCACGGACTTCGAGATAATGAACGTATTCACCATTGATGGTCAGGAGTCCGTCTGCATATCGCGGGTCCAGGTCGAAAATTCGATTAGAAACCTTCTGTAAAAAGAGGCGATCATGCGTGACGGTCACGGTCGCGAATTTTGCATCGGCTAAAAACTCTTCCAGCCACAAAATGCCTTCGACATCCAAATGGTTGGTCGGTTCATCGAGCAAAAGCAAATCAGGATTGCGAACCAACTCGCGAGCCAAGGCCACGCGCTTTTTCCAGCCCCCCGAAAGGGACTCGACTAATGTTTCAGGCGTAATCTCATCCGTGTTGAGCTCAAGCTTTGACAGGTACTCGTCGATGCGCGCGAGCTCTGAGGGCTCGTAATCGCCGGAGGTGCCTTCAAGGAGCGTGTCGTAAATGCACGCGCCTGGCGTAAAAGTAGGCAATTGCTCAAGGTAACCAATGTTGACGCTGCGGCTCAGCGAGAGCTCTCCACCGTCGCGATCCATTTGACCAGCCAAGATTTTCATCAATGTTGATTTGCCAGCCCCATTGGGGCCGATTAAACCAATTCGATCCCCCTGCTGGATCGCGAAAGTCAATCCGCGGAAGAGGGTTCTCGAGGCAAAATTCTTTTCAAGTTTGTAGGCGCTCAGCAAAATTGACACAGGCCGATCAAACAGTGTCCAATGGTCGCTCGTCAAGACAAGAGGTCAAAATGCGAATACACATCCTGCAAAATTCTCTAGCGACCCCACCAGGCACGGTGTTGGAATGGCTCAAGGTCAGCAAACGCGAAGCCACGATCGTGAAACTTTATGACGGCGAGAAGCCTCCGAGAGTTGAAGACTGCGACATGGTCATCGTGCTCGGTGGACCCATGAACGTTGATCAAACGGCCGAATATCCGTGGCTCGTTAATGAAAAAGAATTTCTTCTCCGAATGACTCAAGCCAAAAAAACGTGCCTTGGCATTTGTCTTGGCGGCCAACTTCTCGCACAAGTCCTAGGCGGGACAATCTCAAAGCATGAGCATTGGGAAGTGGGATGGCATGCCGTTACGATCGGCACCAACCAACGTCTCATGGTTTTCCAGTGGCACCAGGACACGTTCACCATTCCACCAGGTGCCGTTCGCGTTGCCACCAATCGAATTTGTGAAAATCAGGCGTTCGCGTTTGGCGACAATGTCGTCGGAGTTCAGTTTCATCCCGAAGCGACAGAAGAATGGGTGGCGGAGAGCGCTGCCGATCCGGAGCAACCGGCTGGGCCGCACGTTCAGTTACCCGCAACGATGCTCGAAGAGCGAATCTTTTGCGTCCCAATGAAAAAGTGGTTCTTTGAATTGCTCGATCAAATGGCCCGAAAGACAGCACAAGCGCTGAAGAGTACGGCTGCGACACCGTGATCAGGCACTGATCGCTTGCGATCAGAAAGCGCATTGATCGCTTGCGATCAAATAATGCCTTGATCGCTTGCGATCAGATAGCGCCTTGATCGTACGCGATCAGATAGCGCCTTGATCGTACGCGATCAGTGAACGCCTCCATGGCATTGGTGAGTCGGCGATCAGGTGTGTTTTTTAAAGAGAGCGTCGTAATGCTCGGCGACTTTCTTCATGTCGAGCGTGTTGATAAAGTTTGAAAAGCTCATCCACACAGCCAAGCCATTTAGGTCCGCAAAATGCGGCGGCAGCAACTCTGGCATGTCGATCACACCATCCATCGACCGCTGATACAAAAGTGGCACGTCATCAATTTGAACTTTACCCGCAAACATAAATGGAATCAGTTCAGGCTTACCGC